>DASXYB010000165.1:0-2719 GCA_036502745.1 Candidatus Udaeobacter sp. | reverse complement strand
GAAAAATTCGAATTCCACAAGGTCTACCATGCGCTCAACCAGTTTTGCGCTGTCGATTTAAGCAGTCTGTATGTCGACATCACCAAAGACCGGATGTATTGCGACGCGCCGGATTCGTCACGTCGCCAAGCAACACAGGCGGCGATGCGCGAAATTCTCGACGCGCTCTGCAAATTGCTCGCGCCGGTTCTTGTTTTTACCGCTGAAGAAGCATGGCGGCATCTACCTGTAGCCGGCAGCAATGATGCCGGCCAGCCGGGGTCGTCTCGATCAGTCGGGACTACAACGTCGATCCATCTGCAGGAATTTGCCGAAACCCAGCGTCGTGGTCGCAAGGCGATCGGGCAGGTTGAGGAGCTTTTGAGATTGCGCGGCGTGATCCAGCAGGCGATCGAGCAGGCACGCCAGGAAAAACTGATTGGCAATACCTTGGAAGCCCGCGTCGTTTTGAATTCGGATTCGGATGTTACAGAAAAGATCTCCAAGGAGGAACTGGAGGAATTTTTTATTTTGAGCGATTTAACGATTCAGCAGGCAAAAGAAGTCAGTGCCTCGGTAACGAAAACACCTTACGAAAAATGTGCCCGCTGCTGGCGTCATCGTCCGACTGTCGGCACGAGCAAAACGCACCCGGATTTGTGCGACCGGTGCGAGAGCGTGGTGAACGCAATGACGAAATCCGAATGACGAATGACGAAGGAATCACGAAAAAACAGCGTGGCTCGTTAATGGTTACATCGTCACGTCGAATCGACGATTCAACGATTCACCGCTTCAACGAATCGACCCGGCGAAGCTAATGAGGTTTATCCTGTTTCTTACGCTTCCGCTCTACGCTTTGGACCAGCTGACAAAGCATTGGGTGCTGCGATCCATTAGTCCTTACGATGCTCGCAGCGTGGTGCCGGACTTCTTCAATCTGGTTAACGTCCCCAATACCGGCGCAGCGTTTGGATCCTTCAAGGGCAACAACACTTTCTTTGTTATAATTTCTCTCATCGCGGTGGTCGTAGTGACGATTCTGCTGGTGAAACCCCGGCGGTCTGACCTGTGGCGAGATGTATCGCTGGCTCTTCTCCTTGCCGGCATTCTGGGAAATCTGACAGACCGCCTGCTTTACGGACATGTCGTCGACTTTCTCCTTTTCAATCTGCACATCCGCTACGCCGATCCTTGGCCTGCGTTCAACGTCGCCGATTCGTGTATCTCGATTGCGGTGGTGCTGTTTATCATTCACTCATTTAGGAAAGAGAAGGCTAGCGTCGAACAATCAGCAGGTAGGGGCGATTGACCTCAATCGCCCGCTCAGTGATGGTCATAGCGCGTACAGGGGCAGTTCGAGTAAACCGCCCCTGGCTCTTATTCGATGAACCTTTCGCCCATGGAAACGACCGCGCGAAAAGTTGCGGCGCGTTTGCGCGAGCAGGGACACACCGCGTACTTCGCCGGCGGTTGCGTGCGCGACACGGTGCGCGGTTTGGCTCCCAAGGATTACGACATCGCTACCGATGCGCGGCCTGAAACAGTGCAGGCGATTTTTCCGCGCACATATGCGGTCGGCGCGCATTTTGGCGTAATTATCGTGCTGGAAGACGGCTTTCAATTTGAGGTAGCGACCTTTCGGTCCGACGACGCTTATATCGACGGCAGACGCCCAACCGCGGTGCATTTTTCCTCGCCGGAAGCAGACGCAAAGCGACGCGATTTCACGATTAATGGAATGTTTTACGATCCGGTCACGGGTGAGGTGATTGATCTTGTCGGCGGCCAGGGCGATATCGCGGCAAATTTAGTGCGCGCGATTGGCGATCCGGCGAAGAGATTTGCGGAAGACCGCTTGCGCATGCTCCGCGCGGTGCGCTTCGCCGCGGTGCTCGACTACGAGATCGACAAAGGAACTTGGGACGCGCTTGTGGCCAATGCGGCTTCGATCAATCAAATCAGCGCGGAACGAATTCGCGAGGAGTTGGTGCGGATTTTTTTGTCGCCGAATCGTGTGCGCGGATGGGACCTGCTCGATTCCAGCGGCCTGATGCGCGCAATTCTCCCGGAGATTGAAGCGATGAAAGGCGTTTTGCAGCCGGAACAATTCCACCCGGAAGGCGACGTGTTCGTGCACACCCGCTTAATGTTGTCGCTGCTTCCCCACACAGTTTCTGTACCGCTGGTTTTCGCAGTGTTATTTCACGACGTCGCGAAGCCAGTGACTGCGACTGTGGACAACACGGGTCGCATTCGTTTCAACGAACATGACCGGATCGGGGCGCAAATGACTGAGGCAATAATGCGGCGCTTGCGATTCTCGGGCGCTGAAATTGAATCGGCAGTTGAAATGGTCCGACAACACATGGTTTTCAAGGACGTGCCGAAGATGCGAGTGGCCAAGCTGAAGCGCTTCATGGCGCGACCAACGTTCAACGAGGAGCTGGAGCTCCACCGGGTTGATTGTGAAAGCAGTCATCGCATGCTGGACAATTACGAATTTCTGCTGCGCAAACGCGAAGAATTCGCGAACGAACCGATCATTCCGCCACCCCTGGTGCGCGGTGACGATTTGATCGCGCTCGGTTTTAAGCCCGGCCCGGAATTTGGCCAGATCCTCGAGGCAGTCGAAACGCGACAACTGGAGGGACGGCTGCGCAATGCGGATGAAGCGCTGGCGTGGGTCAAAGAACGATATTTGTCGGGCAAGCAGAATTAAGAAAGTCATAGCACAGAG
>DASXYB010000164.1:0-9243 GCA_036502745.1 Candidatus Udaeobacter sp. | reverse complement strand
CGTTACGCCGTATAAGCTAAATGCCATGTCAAGCGTGGACGGGCTAGGATTCTGATAGTCATCTTGAAGAGTGAAACAATCTATTTCGTTAATCGGATAACTATCGTTGAAATCTATTTCTACCCAGTCCGGCCACACATTTGGTGTTCCATTATTCCAGCCACCGCCATTACCCCAATTTGGACCTAAGCGATCTCCATCATTAACCGCCATTACCGGAAAATTGTCGTTGTAAGTCGATGAGGCGCTGGCTACTCCCACCACTAACAACAAGAGCAACATTAGTTCCTCCGGATACAGGAGTCGGTGATGCGGTAGCAGTAGGTGTAGGCGTAGGTGTTCCTGCCGGCACATGAAAGGCATACACTTTGTTGTCAGCGCCGAAGTAAATCCGGCCATGCGCAACAATGCCGGTATTCCACTGGCGCGTGCCGGTCATCAACTCGTTAGCGCCACCCCCGGCGTAAATCACGGCGCCGGTGTTGCCGTCATACCCGTGCAGTCGCTGGTCACCCGCGACGCCAGCCACCCAGACAATAGCGCTATTGGTTCCATCAGTCGTTGTAACCCACGGCGAGCCCCGCTCTCAGCGACGCTCCACACCCCCACTATCGTGGGCGGATTGGTCGGCGTAACTTTGTAGGCCGAGATCGCGCCCGCATCGTTATGGAAACCAAAATACGTTCCCTGGCTGGTGCGGTAAGTGACAGCCGATGTCCCTCTGTTAATTCCTGCCACACTCGCCTGGGCCACAGGTAATGCGATGCCGCCAAGATTGTTGCGATTAACCAGGTAGGCATTTCCATCTTTCCCGAGGGCCAGTGCAAGCTGAGAAGGTGTAGCTCCAGGCACATCGATAACAGTCGCACTCACGCCGCCAAGGTCAGTGTCCGTGTTATCGAGCGAGAACCAGTTGGTCGGCGCCCAATAGTCGCTAGGCTGACCGCTCCAGACCGGCCCGGCTTGCAATCGGATAATGGCTTCGCCCCCCATCCAATTACCGCCCGTGTTAAACGTGTTTCCGGTGACCACGAACATGTTTGTGCCGTCGCTTGCGACTCCACCGTGTCCCCAAATCCCGCCGCCCAGTGCTGTCGTAGCCCAGGCATGCACATCCGAAGGATTATTGATGTCGACGCCCACAACCCAGCCGTGATAGGGGGTGCAGTCGCCGCCGTGGCCCGGAGTATGACACATAAACGCGGCCGTTCACCAGAGCGAGTCCGCCGCGTTCATTTTGAAACGATGAATTGAAGGAAATACCGTTGTAGGTAGCGGTGGCGCCCACATCTACCGGCCAGTCAGCATTGGTAACTCCGGTGTCCACGTTGAGCGAATAAATAAAGTGCTTCTTGGTACTACCATCAATCATTGCATCCAGGAAAAGTGATCGTGAGGCGAGATCGACAACAGGCGTGCCGGTGATACCAAATGGATTGATGTTTCCACACGGAAGACCGGAAGTAACAGCCAGTCCAAGGTTGCGCTGCCAAATCACCGTGCCGGTCGCGGCGTTGAGCGCGTACACCCTATCGGATTCTGTGACGGCAATAATCATCGGCCCACTCGCGCCGCCCTCGATGTAGAGCGGTTGCGCATAAACATTGCCGATGATCGTGCCATCAAAGTTGAGGTCACGCGTGAGGCCAGCGGCAGCGGCAGGCGTAAAGGCCGCATCGATGTACACGCCGTCGCGAGAAGCATTGTTGTGCTCCTGAGTCACGTTAACCTCCGCGTCGATTCCCCGAACCACAGTCGACATGATCCCGGCGGAAAATGAGAAAATGCGAATCAAAGATTTCATGGATGCGCAATCGATCAGCCAACCTAGCCTTCTACCACAACGCCATGCCGCTTGGTCAAGAATTCGCGCAATCATTTGCAGCAAACGCCGAAAGGAATTGTAATTACGCGTGAGCTTGTCCTTAACAGTCGTTAGGAGCGCCAACCAACAGAACGCAACCACACTCGATCGTAGTCGGACACGACTTGCTACTTAATCATTGCATGCAAAGAGCTCTGGCGTGACGCTGCGCCGATATTTGTGGGGTCGTAAGAGCGGCGTTTCACAAGAAACGCCCTGCAGTTTGACACAATGAATCCTGACAAGCTTTTTGATTATCTCGATGGCAGATTAGCTCCGTCGGAGCGCGCTGCTTTGGAAGAGCGATTGATGTCGGACAAGCAATTGCAACGTGAATTCGCTGTAGCGCGACAAATTCATGCCGGAATGCGCGGCGATTCTCAGGAGGTTGTATTATCAGCGCCACCCGACTCTTCAGAGCAGGGACACAAAATGGCCATCCGCATAGGCGTTGCATTCATGATTCTTATGCTGGTAAACGTCGGCATCGGCCTCTGGTTCATCTTCAAACACGAAAGTAAAAATCCGAACCGCCCACTGCTTGAAGCACAGATGCGCGAGCAAATCGCCAAATCGATCGAACACGCGGCGGCGCTCACCCCGGCGCCAAACGTTCTGGGCGTGACAGAGATCACAATCGCGGCTGTCGGCGGCAACATGGATGGCGTCGCCAACGAAGTAGTCACGATTGCTGCTCATCTCGGAGGCTCCGCGACAAAGGGCCTGCAAGACAGCAATCGGCTTAGCGTGCTTGTGGACGTTCCATCGAATCGGGAACAGGAATTTCGCGCTCAGATTGCATCTATTAGCAAGGAAAAGCCGGCGTCATCCGCCTTCGCTAAAGCTACGGCGGACAAGCCGACCCAAGCTACAGAAGCGACGCCTACTACTACTACAGACGAGAAGAAGAGCTTCGTTGTGCAGATCGTGGAGCCAAAGTCAAAATAGCGATTGCTCCTCCTCGTAATGTGTCCTCCGCAACACGGAGGCTCGCGCTACACTACCCCCCATGATTGCGGTGACATTTGCTTTGCCTTCCGAGAGCTCGGAATTCTTGCGCCGGCTTGGAAATAAATCTCGCGCTAATAGAAACGGCATCAGCATCGTTCGAGGTACGATCGGCCATCGTTCAATCGAAGTCCTTCACACCGGTGTCGGTAAAAACATTTGCGAGGAACGCATTGCAAAGTTTCTCAAAAACCAGCAATTCGATTTTTTTATCAGCGCTGGATTTGCAGGATCACTTAACCATGAACTGCAGGTGAACGACCTTGTGGCCGCGAAGAATTTTTCGACAGCTGATTTAAAACACACGTCGCTTTCAAACGTGTCAATCTATGCGGGCAATATGTTCACGGCCCGTACGTTGATCGATTCAAGCGCAGAGCGAGAAAGAATAGCGCGCGAATCTGGAGCCTCTGCGGTCGACATGGAAACAGAATTCATCGCGCGCGCGTGCGCGGCTCACGGCATTCCGCTGCTGGCGTTGCGTGTCATCACAGACACGCCAAGGCAATCGTTCCCTGCTCCACCCAGCATCTTGTTTGATGTCCAACAGCAGCGAACTCACCTCGCCTTGCTTGCCGGGTTTTTCCTCACTCATCCAAGGCGCATCCCGGCCCTGGTTCAGTTCGCGAGGCGAATTTCGCGTGCGCGGAAAATTCTCGCGAGTGCGCTGAACGCTATTGTGCAAGGTATTGAGGAAGATAGCGGCCATTGACGCAACGGCGAAGGCCGTTCGGGTGGACTGTCCTACGAAAACGTGACCGCTCGCGCGTACAGTTTAGCCGGTCCCGCAACATGCTTGTTAACCCCGACTTTAGCCCGGTGGCAAAAGGTGTCTACGGTAGCAGCCGTTTCAACGGCTTTCTTTGCGATGTTTCAATACGGCAGGACATATTCCGATATTAAGCCGTTGAAACGGCTGCAGTCTTGGTTACCGAGATCCCCGGCCTGAAGGCCGGTGTTAATAAACCCGAATCAGTCGAATAGCGCGATCGGTTTATGTTGCTGGTTCGATGTGCACGAGAACGTCAGCGATGCGCGAGTCGCTTTGCTGAATCGCGCTCTTCACTCTGTGTGCAATGTCGTGGCCGTCGTGCACAGAAATGTTGCCGTCCACGCCGACGTGTAGATCGACGTAATATTCCAACCCCATCTTGCGGGCATGGCACTTCTCCACCTCGACAACACCGTGGATTGAGCTGGCGACAGCGCGAATGGACCTGACAATTTTTCCACCAGGCGCGGTGTCCATAATTTCATGAAACGCCGGGAGTAACAGCCTGATGCCGTTTGCAGCGATCACCGCGCACGCGAACAATGCTGCCCAGTCATCCGCGCTATACCACGCTTCGCCACCGAGAAGCGCGGCGGAAATTCCGATGAACGCGGCGGTAGAAGTCAGCGCATCACTACGATGATGCCACGCATCCGTTTTGACCGCGGTGCTTTCGGTCTGTCGCCCAAGGCTATTTACGTACCGAAACAGGATTTCTTTAACGACGATAACGACAATAAGAATAGCGAGCGTGAACGGTGCAGGCCCGTGATGCGGCGTCAGAATTTCGCGAATACTTTCGATGGCGAGACCAGCCGCGGCTGCGAGCACGCCCAGTGAAACAGCGATCGCAGCGATTGGTTCGGCTTTGCCGTGACCGTACGGATGGGTTTCATCCGGAGGTCTCGCCGCCACCGTTAATCCGCCCCAAATCACGATCGAGCCGGCAATGTCCAGTGCAGATTCGATTCCATCAGCGATCAGCACGTAAGCATGCCCGATAACCCCGGCCACGATTTTGACCGCGGCGAGCACGACATTGATCAGCAGCCCAAGCAGCGCAACACGCGCCGCGGTTTGCAGAATCTTCTTAGAGGGATGAGCTTCCGCTGGCATTCGATGAGCAAGAGTATTAGCGCTGCGATTTACGAAACGCACGGAAATCCCGCTGACGTATTGCGACTTGACACGCTTCCGTGGCCGACGCCAGCGACAGACGAAGCAGTCGTAAAGATGTCTGCAGCGCCGATCAATCCAGCGGATTTAAATCAAATCGAAGGAAAATATCCGGTGCGCGCGGAACTGCCGGCGATTCCGGGATTCGAAGGCGCGGGCATCGTTGTTGAGTCAGGAGGGGGAGTGAATGGCCTAACGAGCGGAGCGCTTGTAATCCTGCCGCATAACGTCGGCACATGGCGGGATGCGGTCGCGGTGAAAGCCGAAGAACTGATCGTTGTGCCTGATGATATCGAGCCTGTTCAGGCGGCAATGTTAAAAATCAATCCGCTGACCGCGTGGCGATTGCTGCATGACTACGTCAATTTGGAGAAAGGCGATTGGCTGATTCAAAACGCAGCGAACTCGGCGGCTGGTCGCGACGTGATTCAACTCGCGCATGAGCTCGATTATAAAACCGTGAACGTCGTCAGACGTGCGGAAGTAATCGATGAATTGCGCGCAGAAGGCGGCGATGTCGTGCTGGTCGATGGCGATAAGCTTCGCGACGAAGTGAAAAGTGCGACCGAGGGCGCATCTATTCGTCTCGGCCTAAACTCCGTCGGCGGCGACAGCGCATTGCACCTCGCGAATTGTCTCGCACCCGGTGGAACGCTGGTGAGCTTTGGCGCAATGAGCTTGCAACCTTTGAAAATTCCGACCGGCCTTCTCATTTTCAAAGACCTGCGATTTCGCGGCATCTGGATCAACAAATGGTACGACAACGCCACTGCCTCTGAGCGCATGGAAACATTTCAACCGCTTTTCGATATGGCCAGGCGCGGTTTGCTAAAAACCAAGATCGAAAAAGCTTATCCGCTAAACGAAGTCAAAGCCGCAGTCGCACATGCCGCGCAAGGCAAACGCAACGGCAAGATCGTCTTTGAATTCGAGTGAACTTGTTAGGCGAATTACGGCTCTAAACTTCTCTAGCGCGCCAAGGGCGAAGTGTTCATTCAAAGCTTGGGGCAGCGCCCCAGGATTATTGCAATGCGAGAATGAAAGCGCTGAAGGCGCGATTCATTGCCAAATGGAATCCCAGCTGAAGATTGGATCGCGCTTTCAGCGTTTGTTTCCATGCGATTCAATTTCCTGGGGCGATGCCCCAAGCTAAATTGAGTCCGCGCCTTTGACGCTAAACAGATACCTGCGTCTGTAACACGGAAGTTGGTTTTGAAATTGCGGAACATTCATACGCACATACCCTCAAAAATGCTGCGACTGGATTCGGCTCGCATGGTTTGCCTCATCGCGCTCGTCACTGCTTCGGTCGTGCTGCGTCACGTCGAATGCGCAACCGCTCCCGAACCGGGCGATTTGCGCGGGGTCGGAAACGTGACGTTCCCGATAACATGCGCGCCTGACGTTCAATCGGATTTCGCTCGTGGCGTAGCGTTGCTCCACTCGTTTTTCTACGAAGAAGCGCGACGCGTTTTTACGTCAGTGGCCGAACGCGATCCGAAATGCCCAATGGCCGAATGGGGAATCGCGATGACTTGGTGGCACCCGATCTGGACTCCACCAAATCCCGACGAAATGCGCGCGGGCAAAGCTGCCATTCAAAAGGCCTTGTCGATGAACGCCGGTTCGGATCGCGAACGCGGCTTCATCACCGCGCTAAACACCTATTACGATACCGCGGACAATTTAAGCGCAGCTCCGGTTGGACAATCGTGCCACGGCCCGGTCGGTCCGCGGGATCGAGTTGTTGCCTACGAAAAAGCAATGCGGCAACTACGCGACAAATATCCGGACGATTTCGAGGTGGAGACCTTCTACGCGTTCGCGGTGCTCGGCGTCGGCTACGCAACGCCTAACGACACAAGTTTGTCGAAACAACTTGAGGCGGCGGGCATCCTGGAAAAGCTCTGGAAACAAAGTCCTAGTCACCCTGGGGTCGTTCATTACCTGATCCATTCCTACGACTACCCTCAGTTCGCGCAACGCGGCCTGACCGCAGCCCAAACCTATAATTCCATCGCGCCGTGGGTGCCACATGCGCTCCACATGCCGTCGCACATCTTTACCCGTCTCGGAATGTGGGATGAATCGATCGCTGCAAATCAAGCTTCGGCGGAAGCTTCGCGCGCGTACGCGGCGATGCGCCACCGTGACGCCGCTGAAGCTGAAGAATTACACGCGCTCGATTATCTGGCTTACTCGTATTTGCAGGAAGCTCAGGACGCGGAGGCGAAAAAAATTGTCGAGATTGCCGCGAAAGTGAAGAAGACGAATCCGGAGCTGGAATTCAGCGCAGCCTACGCGCTCGCCGCAATTCCAACACGCTATGCGTTCGAACGAAACGATTGGACGGCGGCGGCAAGCTTAACCATTCCGAACCTGCCACACTGGTCTTCATTTCCGTTCATGGAAGCTCTCATCGAATATGGTCACGCGTTGGGGCGCGCGCATACTGGCGACGTCGAGGGAGCGCGAAAAGCGATCGCACGAATGCAGCAATTACGCGAAGCGACGAAAGATCCGAAGTTCGATTATTTCAAAAGTCATCTGGACCTGCAGATGCAAGCGGCTTCAGCATGGGTCGCAGCAACTGAAGGCAGGGAAAAGGAAGCAATCGATCTGCTGCGGCGCGCCGCGGATTCCGAGGACATACTCGGCAAGCATCCCGTTTCGCCAGGTGCGTTCGTTCCGATTCGCGAACAACTCGGCTCTCTGCTGCTGGAAGTGGGGCAATCAACGGAAGCGCAGCGAGAATTTGAGGCTGCTCTCAAGATCTATCCTGGACGATTCAGAGGTTTGTATGGAGCGGCGCAAGCAGCCGAGCTAGCCGGCGACAATGAGAATGCAACCCGCTACTACACGAAGCTGGCCGCACAAACATCAAAAGCCGGCGGTTCACGAGATGAACTAGATCACGTTCGCGAATTCCTTTCCGCTCAACCTAAAGCAGCGGATTCCAAGGGTGTGGCCAACGCTCGCGACTAGAAACTGCCGTCCATACTAGGTGCAACACGAACAGGCTAGTCGCACGGCACTACTCATAGCGGCGAGCCTGGTTCTTTTGCATCGCGACGCTAAATACTCGCATCTCGTTTCCGAGACCTCGGCAGATTTATGCGGTCACGTCCTGGAAAACCATTCCGCGCAGACACGTCTCATCTTGAAAATTGTTCGGCAGCGCTGGTTTCAGCCGATCGCGAAGGCGGTCGAGCGCGTCACGATCCCGGGAATTTTGCTGCACTACGCCTTGCGAAAGAAATGCATTAGCGAAATGGTACGCTCGGCACTTACTAATGAGATTGCCCAACTCGTCATACTCGGCGCGGGCTTCGATCCGCTGAGTTCCGAATTGCAGCGGGAGTTTCCAACGGCACGCTTTTGGGAGATCGATCATCCGGCGACGCAGCGTCACAAAGTTCGCGCCTGTTCCGAAATCGGAATCGAACTAGTGCATTTCGTCGCAATTGATTTGAGCGCCGTCGGTGTCGATCGCGAAGAGTTGATAGGCAGTGGGTTTGATCCAGCTAAATCCACATTCTGGATCGCCGAAGGTTTGCTGATGTATTTCCCGGCAGAAACCGTCTCCTCTTTGATAAAAACATTGAGCAGTCTGAGTGCTCCCGAAAGCCAACTCGCATTCACGTTCATGGAACAACAGCCCGACGGCCACATCCGATTCGATTCGCAAACCAAACTTGTTAACTGGTGGTTGCGCACTCGCGGCGAGCCGTTCTTGTGGGGAACTACACGAGGTGAAATTGTTGAATTTGTGCGGCCGTGGCGTGTGATCCGATTCTTCGACCACAATGATCTGCGGAAAATTGGATCGGAGCGCATTGATGAAGCGATCGCAAAAGGCGAGGTAATTTGTCTGGCTGCAATGTAACTGGGCTCGTTAAGCCCTCGCAATGTTAACTCGCCGTGAATTCTTACGCACGGCGGCACTTTCTGCGCTTGCGCCGCACGTCTTTGCGGACCGCGAGAAAGAGATTTGGGTCAATGACGTCCATTCACAGCTCAATCGCACTCGCGTTCACGAAGTTCTAGGACCACGCACCAGAGATGAACTGGCCGAGATTGTTCGTTCCGCTTCGCGAAAGAGCTTAGCCATTTCCGTTTCGGGCTGCCGACATTCGATGGGTGGCCAGCAATTCGCCACGGACAGCATTTGCATCGATACGCGTGAGTTGGATCGCGTAATTTCGTTCGATCGCGAACGCGGGTTGCTCGAAGCAGAAGCCGGGATCCAATGGCCGAAATTGATTCGCGCGTATCTCGACGGTCAAACGGACAAGACAAAGCGATGGGGCATTGCACAGAAGCAAACCGGCGCGGACACATTCACACTGGGCGGGAGTCTTTCTTCCAACGTGCACGGCCGCGGACTTCGGATGAAGCCGCTAATTTCAAATATCGAATCGTT
>DASXYB010000163.1:0-6705 GCA_036502745.1 Candidatus Udaeobacter sp. | reverse complement strand
GCGGGCTATCCGCGACCAGCAAACATCAGCGCATTTTTCGATCAATTACTTCCGAAAATCCGAACCATTCCAGGAGTCGATTCGGCGAGCATCATTATGCCGTTGCCGCTGACTGGAAGTAATATAACGACCGATTTCGATATCGAAGAGCATCCGCTGCCGGAAGGACAACGGAACGATGCTCCCACGCGCATCACCGGCGTGGATTATTTCGAGACGATGGGCATCCCGCTTCTGCAGGGCAGAGTTTTCAAGGAAACCGATAAGTTTGATTCGCTCCCCGTGGTGATAGTGAATGAGCGCTTCGCGCAGAAATTTTTTCCGGGTCAAAACGTGATCGGCAAACGCATCCTGCCCGGCTGGAGTGTAGGCGATGAAAAACCCAAGATGCGCGAGATCATCGGCGTTGTCGGCAACGTGAAACATCTTTCGCTCCAGAAGGATTTCACGCCGGAAATGTACCTTTCGGCCGCGCAGGTTCCGATCAACTTTATCTTCGTCGTAGCGCGCACCGGTCTCTCGAATCCCGCCGCGCTTAGCACCACCGTGCGCGATCAACTCGCTTCGCTCGATCGCGATATTCCGCTCACTCAGGTTCGGGTCTTTGACGAATACATGTCGCGAACGCTGGCCAAAACGCGTTTCAACGCATTGCTGTTGTCAATATTCGCAGGGACTGCGCTGCTTCTCACGGCGATTGGAATTTACGGCGTCCTTGCTTATTCGGTTTCGCAACGCACAAACGAAATCGGAATCCGTATCGCACTCGGTGCCGCGCAATCGAACATTTTCCGCTTGATCGTTGGCCAGGCGATGCTGCTGGTCGCAATCAGCATGGCCATTGGGGTGCTCGGCGCGTTCATGGCAACGCGTTTCCTGAGCAGCCTGCTTTACGGCGTCGCTGCGTGGGACCCGATCACTTTCGCTTCAATTGCGACGCTTATTGCCGCCGTTGCGTTTCTCGCTTGCTGCCTCCCGGCCCGCCGGGCCGCGCGTGTTGATCCTGTTATCGCCCTTCGTGCTGAATGATCACTGTAATCAGATGAACGACCTCAAGTTCGCTTTTCGCCAGCTTCGCAGATCGCCGGGATTCACTCTGATCGCTGTCCTCACGCTCGCGCTCGGGATCGGACTCAACACCGCGATCTTTAGTTTGATTAATGAACTTTTTCTGAAAGGGCTGCCTTTTCCAGAGGCGAATCGGATCATTCGAATTTACGGCGAGGCCAAGGATCGTAACCTCAAGCAACTACCGTCTTCCGTCCCGCGCTTCTGGCATTTTCGCGATGGTCAAACAGCATTGACCGATTTGGCCGCCGATCTTTCCGGGATAGCTATGACGCTTACCGGCCTCGGCGAGCCGGCGCAGGTAAATATCGCGACCGTAACGTCAAATTATCTAAATGTAATCGATGTGCATCCAATTCTGGGACGCACTTTTCTGCCGCAAGAGGAGTCATCGGCCGACGTCGCCATTATCAGCGAGGCTTTTTGGCGAAAGCGCCTAAACAGCGATCCGGCTGTTCTCGGTCGAAGCATTACTCTCAATAGCATACCTCATACGATTGTTGGCGTGATGTCTGATCCGCCAGTTGCGTGGTTCGGACAGAACCTGGAGGTCTTGATCACCAAGCCGTTTGAAGGAAAGAACATCGGCTTAACACAAGAGCAACTCACGCGCGGCGCCGGCTTTTTGAGAGTAATTGGGCGGCTTAAACCGGGCATCTCGATTGAGCAGGCCCGCGCCGCTGTTGCCGCCGTCCAAAACAGTTATCACGTTAAATATCCAGAAAACCACGACGGCCTTTGGACCAACACAGTGGTAACCGCTCCTGAAGATGCAGTCGGAAATTTGCGCCCTGCTTTTGTGACTCTGGTTATTGCAGTCGGGTTTGTCTTGATCATTGCCTGTACGAATATCGCCAATCTCTTGCTTGTTCGATTTATATCTCGCCGCCGGGAAATCGCTCTGCGAATGGCTCTCGGCGGATCCCGCTCTAACGTTATTGGTCTTTTCATGGTCGAGAGTACGCTTGTCGGCTTTTTAGGCGGGACTCTTGGAGCGGCCATGGCTTGGCAGCTGATTCCGTTGGTGCCGAAACTTGCAGGAGCCAACGTACCGATTAATCCAGCCACCAGCCTGCATACTTCGGTGTTTCTATTCGCACTTATAATGTCGCTCTTGGCGGGCGCGGCGACTGGTCTTTATCCAGCATGGCAAAGTTGTCGCTCCGATCTTAGCGCCACGCTGAAAGAGTCGGGTCGCTCGACGATTGGCAGTCCACGTCAACAAAGATCACGCAGGATCCTGGTCGGAGCTCAGGTAGCGCTTTCCATCATTCTATTGGCCGGAGCTTCCTTGATGATTGCGAGTTTTGTTCGACTTAGAAATCAGGACATCGGATTTCAAGCGATCCGTCTTTGGGTTGGCTCAGTCAACTTACCGGCGACGCCCTACGCCGATGAGGATCGTCGCGCACAGTTTGCACAGCACTTTCTCGAAGAAACCAGCAGGTTTCCGGAGCTTCAATCGGTTTCGGTGAGTGAAAGTGTTCCGTTGGTCGGCTTTGCCAGGTCTTACTACGCTCGAACGGACCAAAGTTCGATTCCAATTGGCCAAAGACCGGTAGCTCCACTTCATTATATTTCGCCCGGCTTTTTCAAGACGCTGGGAATTCCCCTAATCGAAGGTCGCGACTTTGATGACCGCGATACACCCGACCATCCCGCCGTAGGCGTCATCAGTCGAGCCATGGCGCAGAAGCTTTTTGGCGATAAAGACGCCATCGGTCAACAAATCTTGATGGGAAGTAAGAATCAGGTTGGCGAACCCATTGATATAGTCGGCGTGGTCGGAGATGTGCGCTCACTCAAAATCGATACGCCGAACGATTCCGAAGTCTACCGGCCCTGGACGCAGCACAACACGCCCGCTGCGTTCATCGTCGTCCGAAGTGCGCTCAGGCAGGACGAAGTTATGCGGCTTGTTCGGTTAACTCTGAATAAAATTGATCCCAGTTTGGCGATTCTTCAGCCAGGACCTATGTCACTCCTGGTCGATGCATCGTTAGGCCAGGCGCGATTAATGATGGCGTTACTCGGAACATTCGCCGGCGCGGCATTGCTGCTTGCGACAATCGGAATCTATGGAGCCGTCGCCTACAGTGTCGAACAGCGAAGAGGAGAGATCGGTGTCAGAATGGCTCTTGGCGCCCAAACAACAGATGTTCTGCGACTGGTCGTAGAGCAGGGGATGAAACCAGTTGCAATAGGACTTGTTGCCGGTCTGGCTGTCGCAATTGCACTAGGGCGTTTGCTAACGGCGCAACTGTATCAAATCTCGCCCTACAATCCGTTTGTGCTCGCGACTGTTGCGACAATTCTCGCCGTGGCTGCGTTGTTCGCGTGCTTGTTGCCCGCTCGCCGTGCGTCACGTGTCGATCCAATCGTGGCGTTGCGGACCGAATGATATGGATGACTTCAAACTCGCTTTTCGCCAGCTTCGCAAATCGCCCGGGTTTACTTTGGTCGCTGTCCTGACCCTCGCGCTGGGGATCGGTGCAAATACTGCGATTTTTTCCGTCGTCGAAGGCGTGCTCCTGCGCCCGTTGCCTTTTCCGAATGCGGAACGACTCGTTAGGATTTATGAGGCTCAGGATGAAAATGGCGTGCGGTCAGGAACGTTGAATCTAAGCGACCGCACTGTTGCGCGGTTCAAGGAGTTCGGGCGCGATATTTTCGAAGATGTTGCCGGTGGAACAGGGGGCGCTTCAGTCGTTAGTTCAAAGGCCGGTTCGCTGGCGCAAACAGTTCCCGCCGCGCTCGTCACCTACAACTTTTTTGATGTCCTTGGATTGCCGCCGTCGCAGGGCCGCAACTTCACCGCAGAAGAGGGGAACGATAAAGCAGCGGATGTCGTCATCATCAGCAACGACTTTTGGCGCAACACGCTGAATTCACGCCGCGACGTGCTCGGCAGCACGGTCACGGTCGATGGAACACCACGGACGATCATTGGTGTGATGCCGAAAGCGTTTCGGCATCCGTATCGCGCGAGTTTATGGTTGCCGCTTGCGCTTGAGCCTAACAACCCGGTGATGATCAATAATCATTATCTGTATGGCGTGGCGCGACTGCGTCCCGGCATCACGCCGATGAAAGCGGAAGAAGCTGTGAAGCGCATGTGCGCGAGAATCAATCGTGACGATCCGAATCCGGCGAACGCGCGCGCTGCGTACATCCCGCCGTTGCGCGAAAGTTTTGTGATGGATCTGCGGCCGAAAATTCTGGTTATTGTCGGGGCCGCAGTTTGTGCGCTGTTGATCGCGGCGGCGAACTTCGCGGGTCTATTGCTCGCGCGCGTGATCGAGCGGGAAGGGGAATTTGCCGTGCGCGCGGCGCTCGGGGCAAGCAGACCACGACTTGTTAGGCAGCAACTCACCCAGGCGCTCTTGCTCTCTTTAGTCGGAACCGCGCTTGGTCTTCTTATCGCACTCTGGATCACGCCAACGCTATTCGCGCTGAGTCCGGAAGGCGCGGACGCGACTGGCAGCGCGATGCGCGAATTCGACTACGCGGCGCGGCTCGATCTGCCGGTGTTCGCTTTTGCTGCCGGTGCAATGACGCTGGTCGGTTTGGGTTTTGGTTTGCTGCCTGCGGTCCGCGCAGCGCGCACAGATTTGCGCGGCGCAATGAGCGTTACGTCACGTGGCGCAACAATCGACCGTAGTGCGCGAAGATTGCTCGGTTCCTTCGTGGTGATCGAACTCGCGATTGCCGCTGCGCTTCTGACAGCAAGCGTTACCGCGACCCAATATTTCCGCAAGCTGATCGACCAGCCATGGGGTTTCGAGACGAAAGACCGCTTGGCTTTTAATGTCACCGTTCCCGATCGATTCTTTCCCAATGCTGCGGCGAAACAGAACGCGCTCGAGGCTTCGCTCGGTCAACTGCACGCAATCGCCGGAGTAAAATCCGCTACCGTCGTCTCGCCGTCCCCAATGGACGCGCCGTGGACACTGATGCTGTTCAACGCGGAAGGCGCGCCCGCCCCGGAACCGCGCGGCTTCTACACCGCGTACTCCCGCGTCCCCGTCCCCGGATATTTCCGGAGCATCGGGCAGCCGATCCTGCAAGGCCGCGATTTCAACACGAGCGACACTGCCGACGCGCCGCTCGTCTGCATTGTCAGTCAAAGCATAGCGAAACGTTTTTGGCCTAACGAATCTCCAATTGGAAAACGAATTCGCTGGGGCCGGCTCGATGGAACCCGCCCGTGGTTCACGATTGTTGGCGTCGTCGGCGATATGAAAGCGATTGCCGACCCGCGCGACGGCGAAGTGCTTGGCATGATCGCGCGCCCACTGGCGCAAATGCTGGCATACGCGACGACATCGCTCGATGACATTACTTTTGTTCTGCACACCGACGGTCGCGCGGTTAACGAGTCAACGATCCGCGCAGCGCTGGCCCACGCGAATGCGAATCTCGCCGCGTACAACTTTGTCTCCCTGCACGATGCCGCCGCCCGCTCGCGCACGACCGAGCGATTCATTTTCGTTCTCGTCTCATCCTTCGGAGTCGTGGGGCTCGTGCTCGCTGCGGTGGGTTTGTATGGTTTGCTCGCGCTCCAGGTTGCGCGACGCGAACGCGAGTTCGGCATCCGCAGCGCGCTCGGCGCCACCGCGCGCCAAATCATTCAGCTCGTCGCGCGACAAGGCGCAGTGTTGCTCTCGTTAGGGTTCACTGCCGGCGCGCTCGCGACCTACGGAGTAGTGCGCCTGGTCAAAAATCAGTGGACTGATATGCCCGCGCCCAATCTGATGGCGTGCATTTGCGCGGCGCTCGTGCTCGGCATCGCGGTGATGATCGCGTGCTGGCTGCCCGCGCGCAGAGCATCGCGAGTTGATCCTGTCATTGCACTTCGTGCGGAATGAAACATTGCGACAACTTTTTATCCTAACGACCTAACGATTACGAAACTTTATGATCTCCGATTTCAAATACGCGCTCAGGACGCTGGCCAAAACGCCAGGGTTCACCATCATCGCCGTGGTTACGCTCGCGCTCGCGATCGGCGCAAACACAGCAATCTTTAGTTTGATCAACGATTTGTTCCTGCGCGGCCTGCCGTTTAAAGAACCATCGCGAGTGGTGCATCTCTTCGGCGGCGATAAATCGCGCGATCTCGTCGATATCGGCGTGTCGGCGCCGCGCTACCAGCATGTTCGCGACGGCCAAACGGTGTTCGATGGATTAGCGGCGGAGAATTTCTTTCTTTTTACACTCACCGGTGTTGGCGATCCGGTGCAGGTCTTTGGCGGGCGTTTGACTTCGAACTATTTTGATCTGCTCGGTGTCCGCCCAATTCTCGGACGTAACTTTCTGCCGCAGGAAGAAGAGGGCGCCGATGTCGCGCTTGTCACCAGGAATTTCTGGCAGAAACGCCTTGGCGGCGATCCGAACGTGATCGGCCGCAGCATCGCACTCGACGGCACCGCGCACACGATCGTGGGCGTGTTGCCGAACATGCCCGCGACCTGGTTCGGGGCGAACCCAATCGCAGAAGTCTGGACGACGAAACCATTCCAGCTTCCGGGGTTCACGTATGAACGAATGATGCGCGGGACAAGCTTTCTGCGGGTGATCGGCCGGCTGAAGCCGAACATCACGCTGGCGCAGGTGAAAGCAGTGCTGCCGTCGTTC
>DASXYB010000162.1:0-4607 GCA_036502745.1 Candidatus Udaeobacter sp. | reverse complement strand
TAGCCTCCGGATTCAATTCAGTAAGGACCGCTACAGTGTCGCGCCCGCGCGTATTGCAGGCGTCCCGGCCTGCCTGCATGCGCGATTCTCTTTTGCGAAGAAGGAAACGTAGGATGTTATGGCCCAGCTTTTTCCGAAAAGCGCGAACGTCCATGCTCGCGTTGTTATTGTCGGCATTGTGGTGCTGGCATGTGGAGCCGCTTGGGCTACGTCGGTCATTTACTGGTCTCCATATACGACGGAAGTCAATGTCCCGCTGCAACAGCCGGTCCCATTTAGCCACAAGCATCATGTTACGGACGACGGGATTGATTGCCGTTACTGCCACACGTCTGTGGAGAAATCGTCGTTCGCCGGCATTCCATCGACTGAAACATGCATGACCTGCCATTCGCAGATCTGGACGGATGCGCCGATGCTCGCGTCGGTTCGCGAAAGTCTCGCCAGTGGGAAACCTCTGAAATGGACTCGAGTAAATGATCTGCCTGATTACGTCTATTTCAATCATAGCGTTCACGTAGCAAAAGGAATTGGCTGCTCTGATTGCCATGGGCGCGTCGATCAGATGCCGCTGACGCGTAAGGCGCAGACGTTGTACATGCGGTGGTGTCTGGATTGTCATGAGGCGCCACAAAAGCACATCCGCCCGCGCGACAAAGTCTTTGATACAGCGTGGCAGCCGCCACCAAACCAGCTGCAGCAAGGAAAGGAGCTGATTCGGCAATATCACGTCGATACCAGCGGTCGCCTAACGAATTGCAGCGCGTGCCACCGATGAATTATTCAGCTAGCAATGGTGCAGCGCGACCGCTGGGCGCGCCGAACCCACGGGAAACCGACGAATTCGCCTCCGGTTCGAGCGGATGGTCGGATGACTTAAGTCGCCGCGAGTTTTTGCGCCTTGCAGGCGCAACTCTGGCGCTTGCGGGACTCAATTCCTGTACGAAACAGCCGCTGGAAGAAATTGTTCCTTACGTTAAGCAGCCGGAGATCGTCATCCCCGGCAAACCGTTGCGTTTTGCAACAGCAACTCAATATGGCGGTTTTGCGCAGGGGTTGCTTGTGACCGCTTATGAGGGTCGCCCGACGAAAATCGAAGGCAACCCAACGCATCCAGCCAGTCTCGGCGCGACCACAGTCTGGGCCCAGGCCGATGTTCTTGATCTCTACGATCCGGATCGCGCGCAAACCGTCACCACAGGCGGCGCGATTAAGACAGTGGGCGATTTTTGGGATGCGCTCAATCTGGCCATCGAACCGTTGAAACAAAATGGTGGCGCTGCATTTCGTATTCTCAGCGAACCAATCAGCTCACCCACATTGCTCGCGCAAATGGATCGCGTGTTACAAAGTCTTCCCGCAGCGCGTTGGTCTATTTGGGATCCGCTAAATCGCGGTACGACCGCGGGAGCGGAGGTCATCTGCGATTTCATGAAAGCGAAAGTCGTCGTCGCGTTCGATTCTGATTTTCTCTACACGCATCCGTATGCGCTCCATTACGCGCGTGATTTCGCAGGCCGCAGGCGCGTAATTGAACCGCATCGTGCCGAGATGAATCGGTTTTACGCTGCCGAACCGACTCCGACCATCACCGGATCCAATGCAGATCATCGCATTGCTGTGGCCGCTCGGGATGTTCTGTCATTGGCGCAAAGAATCGCTGCCGAACTCGGCGTTGGTGTGGCCGCTCCGCGCAATGTTGAAAATTTAGATTGGATCGCAGCGGTTGTGCGCGATCTCAATGCCAGTCGCGGCGAAAGCCTTATAATCGCGGGTGAAACGCAGCCGCCCGAACTGCACTCACTGGTGGCGCAAATGAACGCCACGCTCGGAAACACAGGTCAAACGGTCTCGTCTGCGCCGGCTTTATCGTTGCCCGGCAACCAAATCGGGTTCGACGATCTGGTCGAAGAAATGCATCGCGGCGCAATTGAATTGCTCGTCGTCTTGGGCGGCAATCCGCTCTATGACGCGCCAGCGGATCTGAATTTTGCCGACGCATTCAACAAAGTGAAGTTGCGCGTACATCACAGCGTCTATTTCAACGAAACGTCGCGCCATTCGCATTGGCATGTGCCGGCGACACATTTCTTAGAATCATGGAGCGATACACGCGCCTTCGACGGTTCAGTTTCAATCGTGCAACCGCTTATCGAGCCGATGTACGTCGGAGTTTCCGCACATGAAATTCTCGAAGCAATTGTTGAAAGGTCCCCGCGGTCTGCCTACGAAATTTTGCGCAGGCATTGGAGCGGGCCGCAGCCATTGCCAGATTTCGAGTCAAAATGGCGTCGGGCATTGAGCGATGGCGTTGTTACTGAATTGCAGCCCCTGTCGCTAGCCGGCGCCGCGGAGTCCAATGCGTCAGCTCCTTCCGGCTCTGCCCTAAAAAAAGGGGAGAGGACTGAGGTGCGGAGTTCCCAATTAGAGATTCTCTTTCGTTCCGATGTCAGCGTGCGCGACGGTCGTTATGCAAACAACGGCTGGCTTCAGGAACTACCGCGGCGATTCTCATCGCTGACTTGGGACAATGCCGCGCTCATCAGTCCGGAATTGGCAAAAAGCGAAGGTTTAAACAACGGCGACGTCGTCGCGTTAACATTTCGCGATCGCAAACTTCGCGCGCCCGTCTGGATTCAACCGGGCCAGGCGAAGAATTCCATTACGCTTCCGCTAGGGTATGGGCGCGAAATAGCCGGCCGTGTAGGACGGGATGTTGGCTTCAATGCTTACGCTTTGCGCACCTCGGACGCGTTGTGGTTTGACGACGGCCTAACGATTCAGAAGACAGGCAATCGGCACCGGCTGGTTAGCACGCAGCATCATCATGACGTTACAGGCCGCGGCATTTTGCATGACGGCACGTTTGCTGAATTTCTCAGTAATCCCCAGTACGCCCGAAAGGATGAGGAGCTTCCGCCTCTGGATGACACGCTGTACGACCCATCGGAATATCCATACAAAAGTTACAAATGGGGCATGGTGATTGACCTCAACGTATGCATCGGCTGCCACGCCTGCACCATCGCCTGCCAGGCGGAAAACAATATCCCGGTGGTAGGCAAACAGCAGGTCGGAGTTCACCGCGAGATGCACTGGATCCGCGTCAGCACGTTCTACTCGGGCTCAGAGGAAAATCCCAGGATCACGCACCAACCCGTGCCGTGCATGCACTGCGAGAATGCGCCTTGCGAGTTGGTCTGCCCAGTCGCGGCGACAGCACACGATAACGAGGGATTGAACTTACAAATTTACAACCGTTGCGTCGGCACGCGTTATTGCTCGAACAATTGCCCGTACAAAGTCCGGCGTTTTAATTTTCTCGAATACAACGGCCGACTCAGCCCGAGCGAAAAACTGGTAAAGAACCCGGACGTAACGGTGCGCTCGCGCGGAGTGATGGAGAAATGCACCTATTGCATCCAGCGCATTAACGCGGCTCGCATCACCGCTGAGCTCGATCAACGCAAAATCCGCGACGGCGAGATCGTGCCTGCATGCGCGCAGGTTTGCCCGGTGGAGGCGATTAGTTTTGGAGACATGAACGATCCGCGGAGCCGGTTGATGCGATTGAAACGCTCACCATTGAATTACTGGATGCTGGGCGAACTCAACACTCAGCCGCGCACGAGCTATCTCGCAAAGCTGCGCAATCTCGATCCGGAAGCCAAAGCGTGATGAGCGAACCCGAAGTCAAATCGACCACGCTGATTTCGCCGGTATCGCCGCTCGGCTATCCAACAAATCTGCTCGCGCCGGGCCAGACGTACGAAACGGTCAACGCAACAATTGCCGACATTCCACTGAAGCCTGCGCCGGGACCATGGTGGGTGGGTTTCATCATCGCGTCTTTGTTGCTGCTGATGTTTCTGGTCGCTGTCACATGGCTCTTCATCAAAGGCGTCGGAATTTGGGGCGTTAATATTCCCGTCGCATGGGGATTCGCCATCGTGAATTTTGTCTGGTGGGTCGGAATCGCTCACGCAGGAACGTTTATTTCCGCGATCCTGCTTCTGCTTTTCCAGCCGTGGCGCACAGCGATCAACCGCTTCACGGAAGCGATGACGTTATTCGCCGTTTGTTGTGCGGGTCTGATGCCGTTGCTGCATCTGGGCCGGCCGTGGGTTTTCTACTGGCTATTACCGTATCCGGACACGATGCGACTCTGGCCGCAATTCCGCAGTCCACTGGTATGGGACGTTTTTGCAGTCGGCACGTATTTCACGATCTCCTTGTTATTTTGGTATCTCGGGTTGGTGCCTGATCTGGCCACTGTCCGCGATCGCGCAAAAAAACTCTGGCACAAAAAACTGTACGGCTTCTTTGCGCTAGGCTGGCGCAATTCGGCTGCTCACTGGCAACGGCATCAGATTGCGTATTTGCTGTTGGCCGGACTGGCGACGCCGCTCGTGCTCTCCGTGCACAGCGTCGTTAGTTTTGATTTTGCTGTCGCCATCGTTCCCGGCTGGCATTCCACAATCTTCCCGCCGTATTTCGTAGCGGGGGCGATCTATTCCGGGTTCGCCATGGCGCTGAACATCATCATTCCGGTTCGCAAGATCTATCACCTCGAGCATCTGATCACCGCCCGGTACCTCAACAACATG
>DASXYB010000161.1:0-2074 GCA_036502745.1 Candidatus Udaeobacter sp. | reverse complement strand
GCTCACAGACGATTGAAGTCAATCGCCTCGACGTTATACCGCTGGCTGCTGCTGCGTCAGGCAATGAAACGTCCCCAGGCCCCAGATTAATTCGCGGCAATCGATGCCAATCACCCGCCGATCCGGAAAACATTGGCGCAGGACGGACAGTGCAGCTTCATCGTTCGGATCGGCAAATGTGGGCACGAGCACGCATCTGTTTGCGATATAAAAATTAGCGTAGCTCGCCGGGAGTCTCAGTCCTTCGCGTACCATCTTATTCGGCATCGGAAGAGTGAGGATGTCGAGTTTGCACGTATTAATTTTCATCTCGCGCAGACGTTTGAGATTCTCCTGAAGCGGTTCGTAATTTTCGTCGTCTCGATTCTCTTCAACAACAGTCACGACAGTCCGCTCGGATACAAACCGCGTGAGGTCATCAATGTGACCGTCGGTGTCGTCCCCGGCAATACCATCACCAAGCCAGAGAATTTCGCTGACGCCGAGATAATCGCGCAGGCTTTGCTCAATCTCGTCGCGCGAAAGATTGGTATTCCGATTCTTGTTCAGGAGGCAGGACTCAGTGGTGAGTAATGCGCCGCTGCCGTTCACATCTATCGAGCCGCCCTCCAGGATCATGTGTGGATAAACAACCGGTAGTTTCAGAATTTCAGCGACGCGTGTTGGCACGACTTCATCGAGATCAAATGGCGGATATTTATTTCCCCACGCATTGTAATCCCAGTCGAGTACGGCAAGTCTCGGGTCGCGCTCGCGTGTGAGAAAAATCGGTCCGTGATCGCGGCACCATGGCTCATTGGTGGGAACACGATAAAAGGTGATCCGTTCCATGGGCAGTCCGCTCAAAATTGCGCGCGCTTCCGCTTCATGCGCGCCGTTGCAAACGTTAATGCAGACCTGCTCGGATTCGATCAACGCTTCGACCATGGCGCGGAACGCAGGCAGAACGCGATCGAACGACTCCGGAAAACTAATCCCCTCGCGTCGCGGCCACGAAAGCCATGTAGCCGTGTGCGGTTCCCATTCCGCCGGCATGCGATAATCGAGCGCCGTTGGAGGTTGTGAACTCATCAAATCAACGTCGAATGCGCTACGCTCAGCGTCCAACGATCAACTCAGAATCTAGGCTGCGGAAGTTGCTCAAGGGTCAGCGCGACCGCTCCTTTACATACATAATGTGGGCATTCGCTGGTTTGTAGATGGCGCCGACGATTGCGCCTGCGATTGTGAACTGGATTACCGCGCCGGCGATCCAGCCGCAAAGGATTGTCAACGTTAATGGTTGGACTGCGAACGAGATCAAATGCGGCCCTGCGTACACTAATCCGGCCAGAAGACCGAGCAGCGCTCCGGCGCTTGCCCGCCCGTTCGGGACGTACCGGGCACACAGCAGCGTGAAAAAGAATGCCATGACGAACTGCCCAAGTGCGAGCCATCCAAAATAGCTCTTTAGATCGGCTTCCGGTCGCAAAAGCGTTGGCACTTCCCGGTGCGCATCGTGCATGAGCGTTGCATACCAAAGGAAACCGAACACGAAGAGGAAAACGAAGGCGGCGATGAATGCGAAAACGAATTTCTTCCAATTCATAACTTCTTTCTATTGAGGTTTGCTGTGGCCCCAAAATTCAACCCGCGTACTTTCATGCCAACCCCAGGCGAATGTCGACCTGAAACTGTTCTGGCGAGCGATGAACGGTCGACTGAGAGAAGCCGTTAAAACGGCTTCTGCCGATTTGCCGATAGAGCACCGGCCTGAAGGCCGCTGTTAATGAAAGGGTGCGACAGAAGAGCTGCCTGCCAATTGGCCTAGCGGCCCGCTGCGGCGGGCGCCCGATATTCAATCACGAGTTGCCAATCTCAAATTGGCAATCGTCAATCGGCAATGGAAAATTAGTTGACCCACCTGCCGTCGTCCGAAACGAGGATCGGTAGCTCTTCCATCATGAATTGGGTTTTCCCGATTGCGCCAATCATGCGTGTCCCAGTCGCCGCGTACCACTTCTTGGACATTTCCTCGCCGGTGTGGCAGCCCCAACTCTTAACATAGGCGTGGCGCGCGAAAACCCGCCGATTG
>DASXYB010000160.1:0-32178 GCA_036502745.1 Candidatus Udaeobacter sp. | reverse complement strand
GATGATGGCAGCGTTAGTGTTTTCGGCGACCAGGTTCCCGAGTCACGGGATTTCGACATTCCCGGCGATATCTCTTCGGCAGCCTTCTGGCTCGTTGCCGCTGCGGCGCAGACCCGGGGACATCTGTTGATTCGCGACGTTGGATTAAATGATACTCGAACGGCGATGCTTGGTGTGCTCCTTCGAATGGGTGCGCATATTCGAGAAGCCGTTGAGGATATCGAGCACGTTGAACCGCGCGGAGTGGTGGAAGTCACCGGAGTGCCGCTAAAGGCCACAGTGATTCAGGGGAAAGAAGTGCCGCAGCTTATGGATGAATTGCCAGTTTTATCCGTAGCAGCCGTTCTGGCGAGCGGCAAAACGACGATCCGCCATGCAGAGGAACTGCGCGTCAAAGAAACAGATCGCATCGCGGCGATCGCGCATAATTTGCGCACCATGGGCGCGCAAGTCGCAGAACTAAGTGATGGACTTGAAATTTATGGACCAGCGCCTCTGCACGGAGCGCGTCTGCCGAGCTTTGGCGATCATCGCATTGCCATGGCCTTTGCCGTAGCGGGCCTGTTTGCAGACGGCGAGACGATCATTCAGGACGCCGAGTGTATTCGTGAATCGTATCCTGGATTCGAAGCAGTTCTTGAAGAATTCAGTAATCCGAAGCGAATGCAGGTCAGCACGCCGGTCATCGGTTCACTAGCTCCTGTTCCCGCACAGGAGTAGTTTCGTTAGGCGAATTACAAATGGGATCTTACGCTTCCCACCACCGTGTGATCGCCATTGATGGTCCTGCTGCCTCTGGAAAGAGCAGCGTCTCGCGCCAGCTTGCTCGGCAACTCGGATTTGTCTATGTCAACTCCGGCGCAATCTATCGAGCGATCACCTGGCATCTTCTGCAAAACAGAATCCGCCCGGATGAGGACAAGCGCATCTCTGACGCGCTGGATTCAGTAGCGCTTGCATGCGTTGTTAGAGATGGCGAGGCGCGCGTCCTTGTAGGCGACGTCGATGCCGCCGAACACTTGCGAGATGACCGCGTAAACAAGAGCGTCTCTCGTGTTAGCAAATTACCGCGAGTTCGCGAAATCGTTTCAGATAGACTTCATGACTGCGCTGAGGGCCATGATGTCGTAATCGAAGGTCGGGACATTGGGTCGGTCGTTTTCCCAGACACTCCATACAAGTTCTATATCGATGCTTCTCCAGAAGTGCGCCTGCAACGTCGTGCCGCACAAGGTGAACGCGACGAAATCACCACTCGCGATCGCGATGATGTCTCGCGAGCCGTCTCACCATTGGTACAAGCGAAAGACGCGCACCTGATCGACACTTCACAGGTGACGGTCGACCAGGTGGTGATGCAGATAATGGTGCGGCTTGAGCAAGCGGGTTTGCCGATTGGCGATGTTCAGATCACAAATCGCGCGCTCGGCGAATGAATTTCTATTATTGGGTTGGCTATCATCTCAGCCGGTTGGCTGGCCGACTGTTGTTTCGGTTTCGCGTCGTTCATCGGGAGCGCATGATTCAAAGCGGACCAGTTATTCTGGCGATGAACCACCAGAGCTACCTCGATCCGCCGCTGGCCGGAACCACATGCGACAGATCGATTTATTTTCTCGCCCGCCGAACGCTTTTGGACGTACCGCTGTTGGGGCGGATTTTGCCAAAACTAAACGTGATCCCGGTGAACCAGGAAGGCGTTGATCGCAGCGCTATCAAAACTGTGATCCGCGTTCTACAGGCCGGCAACGGCGTTCTCGTGTTCCCGGAAGGCTCGCGCACCCTCGACGGCAGTCTTCAGGCAACCGAACCGGGTTTGGGGTTGATAATCGCCAAAACGCTCGCGCCAGTCGTACCGATGCGAATCTTCGGCGCTCGCGAAGCGCTGCCGCGCGGTGGCGGGCGGCTCCGGCTTGTACCAATCACGATCGTGATTGGAGAACCGATCGTATTTCCCGCAGCCGATCTCGAAGTTCGAGGGAAAAATCTATACGCTCAGCTAAGCGACCGCGTTATGAAGGCCATCGCTGAGCTGCGCCTGGCGTGATGCGCATTGGCCAGCTTGCGCTTGCGATGTTCACTTGGATACTGGGTAGTGAATCGGCCAGACGAAACTGCCGAAAAATCGGCAACACCTCGAATTCCAAAGAGCGCGGTTCTCCTAATGGCAGTGATTGTGATTTGTCTGGCGATGCTAGCAGTGTTTGCCAATGTCCAGCGTTCCCGGCGTGATGCCGTCGAAGTAGTCACTGTCAGGTCCATAACTTCCCCTACGCCTCAAGAGCATTAGATTTCGAATGACATCGAAATTCTCTCCGAGTTCTTCGTCTTCACGAACAACACCTAATCGAACAGTGATATGACAAAAACTCTTGCTCTATCTGTGCTGATTCCTTTTGCGCTGATCTGTTCGTGCCAAAAACAAGATGCAACTGCTGAACAACAACTCGCCCAGCGGAAAAGGGAGTTGGATGTCCGGGAGAAAGCGTTGGACGAACGAGAGAAAGCATTTGCAGAACGAAAGAAATTCGTACCAAGACCGAGAGTTGCTCCAGTTCGCCGAACACCCGCCGCTCAGCTTCAACGGAGGATTCCTTCTGATCTTCAGGGTGTTATCCCACACCCGAACCAGGAAAGATCTGAACGAGAACAACGAATGCAGGAGCGGCTCGCCGAAAGGCAACGCAGAATGGAAGAGATGCAGAGAATGAGAGTTCCCCCGGTAGGTCAGACAACGGCTCCTGCTACAGATCAGGCTGACTCGCCCAGTCCATCGCCTACCACGCCAGAGTAATTCGCGAATCTCGTTAGGCGCTCTTTCCGCCAGAATTCGGTGAATTTGTCGACTGCACGGCAAGCTCGCGTGCGTATTGAACGGTGTCGATGGAATCGACATTCTTGTCCCGCCGAATCGCCTTGATTCGGGGGAAACGGAGTGCGAGTCCACTGGCGTGGCGAGTGCTAGGTTGGATTGAATTGAAAGCTACCTCGAGCACGACGTTGGGGTTCACTCTGCGATAGCGGCCGTGATCGGCTATTGTGTTTTGTTTAAAATGCTCCGTTAGCTGTGCAATCTCTACATCGGTCAATCCGCTGTAGGCTTTGCCGATTGGCAAGAGTTCGCCGGTGGTTTCATCGCGCACCGCGAATGTATAGTCGCTTAGCACATTGTTGCGTTTTCCATGGCCAAGCTCCGCCGCGACAACCACCACATCCAGCGTCGCCAATTCGCGTTTCAATTTGAACCAAAACATTCCGCGGGTACCGGGGAGGTAAAAACTTTCGGCGTCCTTGATCATCAAACCTTCATTCAAACGCTGACGCGCATCCTGAAAAATTTGCTCAATTTCCGCCGCAGAACGGGCTGGCGTTATGTTCGCTTTCTGAAATTGCGGCGGCAGGGTGAGTGTACCGAGTTGTTCGCGCCGCTCACGAAGCGGAGTTCTCAACAGGGAGCGTCCGTCCACCCAGAGAAGATCGAAAATGACAAAGGTGACCGGGACATCCGCTGCCGCTCCGGCAAACAGGTCAGCGGTGTGGTCCTTGCGTCCGAGCCGCTTCTGCAGATCGAAGAACGTCAATCGCCGCCCTTCATCAAAAGCAATGATTTCGCCGTCAGCAATTAGCGCCTGGTCGAACTTTTGCGCTTGGTGGACCAGTTCCGGAAATTGCCCGGTAATTCGTCGCAAATCACGCGAGAAGATCTCCACTCTATCTTTGCTGCGATGAAGCTGTGCGCGGATCCCATCGAATTTGTCTTCTACGTACACCGTCGTTGGGATCGACGAGCCGAACCGGTCGCGGTCGGCGACTTCAATAAAGCGGTTCCACACGGCATCTGCGTTGGGTTCGGGAGTAGCGAGCATGCATTTAATAGGACTAAACATTGATAGCTCGGCGCTGTGCAGCTCTTTTCGTAAGGCCGACAGCGCCGTCCGGCCAATGTCGCCTAACAACATGTTGGCCTGTTTCACTTCTTCGAGCGAAACATCAAAAGCCTTGGCAATAGCTTCCTCCACAAGACCCTCGCGCAAGCCGATACGCAGGTCGCCAGTCAAAATTTTGACCAGGTACTGACCTTCACGCGCGGATAAAATAGAAAATCGCTCTTGCAGCAGCTTTGCCTTGGCGATCGGGCCGCGGGCGCGCTGAAGATTTTGAAACAACTCGGCCGATTCAAGGATGGTGAATGGTTGCGGCGCCGTTCGGCCATCAAGAACTTCAAACGCGCTCTTGCCAGCATCGCCATGTCTGCTGGCGATTTCATGAAACTCTGAATCCTCAATTTTGGTCGCATCCTGCAGTGCGCGGAAGACTACCGCCCATCCGACCTGCAATATGCGGGGATCGCTTTGGGCAAATGCTCTGCCGGTGAAGTACGTCGTTGCAATCGCAAGCTGCTCAGTTGTTAGGCTGCGCAGATAATCGGACAGCAACCCAACCTTCTCCAGTTTTGCCGGCGTCGCACTAATGTCTTCACCGACATTCGCGAAATCCAGAAATTCAGAATGCTGCGTAGTCTCGCAGGCAGGCCGAGCAGCTGTGGAATTTTTTGGTAGCAATCCAGCTTCCCTTCGTGCGAAGCGCAGCTCCATCTGGTTTTCTTCGCTCAGCGCCCATGCTTCGATGCCGCGTGCACGAAGATCAGAGGCAAAAGCTGCGGCGAAACCATGGAGCGTCAAGACCCGACGCGGCTCCACCAATTCGACGTACCGAAGCAAATCGCCATAATCCGCGTGATCCGATAGAGGAAATGCCGCATCGACCTGATAGCGATACACCGCGTGAGGATCGACAGCCCACCCACTGATGAGTGCTACACGTTTGCGCGGAATCTTTTCCAGCATCGGTGAGCGGTTCGCGCTGGGCGGACAGATCAACACTTTGCCGGCGACGTCGTTGCGATTGTATCGCAAGTAATTACAAAATGATTGCCCCAGCTGTTCGTAGATGCGCGTTATTTGATAAACCGAGCCATGCAGCATCGGGATCAAACCCGCGCTCTCAAGTGAACAGAGGATTTCCTGCGCCTTACCTAACGAGTATCCCAGCAGCACCGGCACTTCACCTGCATCAATCGTTTCGCTGCAGAAAGCGACCATTCGGTCAATCACCTCTTTCGTGGGCGGAAAGCGATACCGTGGCACGCCGAAGGTTGTTTCCATCACCAGTGTATCTGCATGACGCCACTCCGCCTGCTCGGCGGATTTGCCCGGACGCAGCTTGAAATCGCCGGTGTAGAGCAGCGTCTCCTCGCCAGCGAAAACAAGGCACTGCGCTGAACCAAAGATGTGCCCGGCAGGTAATAACATCACGTCGACGGTGCGAACAGATCGTCTTTCCCCAAATGGCAGTGCATGTTCGATGCGCGAGCCCGGCAGACGGGCTTGCATGAGGCGTGCGGTGCGCTCGGAAACGATCACCTCCTGGTGCGGCGCGATATGGTCACTGTGGGCGTGGGAAACGAACGCGAAACGTTTTGCCTCCCATGGGTCCAACCAGAAATCTTGTTGCGGCAAGTAGACACCGCGCTCGTGGCGAACTGCAATCACTCAGAAAATTACTTCGCAATCGCGTGAGTTCCATAGCACAGCTAACGTCGATAAGTGCCCCGGGGTTGTGCGTTGACACCTGGCTCAAGGACCCGCTTTATTACAGCAATGAGATTTGCCGACGCACTTCTAATTTTTACTTTGTCGATTGTTTCGGTTTTCGGGAGGGGCGCACTTGAGGAACCAAAAGTCGTCGAAAAAGTCACGCCGTTGCCGGTGGCGTTGGACCCCAATTTCGAGTTTCGAAAAACCAGGCTCTTCTTCATGAGTGAGAAAGGGGGGCTAAAGGCGAGTGAAAGGGCCCACGATTCGTCGAACAAAGTTGGCGGGAAATCAAACACGCCGAACCAGAAAACCTCTGTGCTTCAGGATGCGCCCATCGTTTTTGAGAGGCAATACCGTCTTTACGGCGCAGTCACCGGAATCGATCAACGGCAGCGTTTCGGTGATTACTTCGATTTTTTCTGGCGAGCCAAACGCCCTTCGGATGTCACCGTGCGAATGGAATATCGGCAGGAGAAATTGCACGAACATACCCAGGCCCAAGAGATCACATATCGAAACGTGCGGGGCACTAACAAGACTGAATTCAAGGTGATCGGCGACGATTACTTTGATGATGGTCGCGTGATTGCCTGGCGTTGTCTGTTAATTGCGAACGGCCGAATCGTCGCTGAAAACCGTTCGTTTCTATGGGAATAAATGCCGCACGGGAGCGCACCTTGGTGTTTTGCTCTCGCAAGCCGTGCCTCGAAGGTTCGGGTGATGCGGCTTATGGAAGCTGCCTTCCGAACCACTTGATGAGAGACTTTCCCAACCATGGGCAGGTTTGACAGCATGGGTTTCGGGCTGGTATCGTTTGAAGAGTAACTGTGGACTCATCTATTCAAGTTGGGGTAAGAGGGCCGATCGTATGGGTGAAAGTGGAGGGAAGAGGTAGTTTCCTCAATAGCGGTAACCTCAAGGAGTTCTCGCGCGAAATGTTGGACCGCGGGTACCGTGAATTTATCGTGGATCTGGCGGATTGCGCCATGATGGACTCCACGTTCATGGGAACGATGGCCAGCGTGGCGTTGCGACTAAAGGAACTCGGCCGCGGTCACCTGCATATCGTTCATTGCGGCAATCGCAGTCAGCAACTTCTTTCCGGGCTAGGATTGGATCAGATATTCGATATCCACAGCGATGGTAGTGGTGCACCTGAATGTGAAGCACTCGAACAGGCCTCCAGAAACCAAACGCTAGATTCCCGAAAAAAGGAGCAAACAGAGACCATGCTCGAAGCGCACGAAGCGCTTTGTGAGGCGGCGCCCGAAAATATCTTTCGCTTTAAGGACGTTCTCGATTTCTTAAGACAAGATCTTCATCACGAGACGTCTTCGAAGTAAGCTGGCCTCGCGCAATGTGGCCGACTCTTTTCCTTGGACTGCTTGTCGCGTCTCTGGCGGGGTGGGGTATCACTACCTATCTCCAGAGGCGGCGAATTCGCAGACTCGAACGCTCGCATGAAGAGATTCAGGTTGAGGAGACGCTGGTCTTCGATTTCCTGCACGGGTTGGGCGAAGCATTCCGCGGAACAATTCGACCTCAGGAATTGCATCGGCTCATCGTGGAGGGGGCTGTGCGCATTCTCGACGCACACGGCGGTGCGCTCTACGTAGCCGACCGGACTGGTGGCAGGCTCGTGCCCGGATTCATCTCGAAAGGTTGTCCGCCGCTGGTAGATGTTCCGCAAGAGGTTCTCCAACAAGCGGCTGCCAATCCCATCACCCTTGAAACCTTTCTGCGACTGCACACGGTTGGCCCGAATGAAGGACTCATCGGCCGTGTTTGGCAAACAGGTCAGCCTGTTTGTATCAACGAATTCTCGGAAGCGCCGGAGTTGGGCAAATTGCGGGGAACCGCTTTTGGCAGCGTGTCGGTTGTCGTCACGCCGCTCCAGTATGGCGACCAGAACCTTGGTGTCTTGGCGGTCGCCAACGGTTCAACGGGTGCGCCCTTTTCGCAGGCTGATTTTGTCGTTTTCAAATCGATCGCCGAGCAATCGGCCTTCGCGCTGTATAACGCGATCATTTATTCGATGGCGAACGAGAAAAAACGGCTGGACCACGACCTCGAAATCGCGCGAGACATTCAGCGCATTCTGCTCCCATCGGAAGCGCCAGCAATCAATGGCTTCCAAATCAGCGGTATTAACGTGCCAGCGCGCCAGGTGAGCGGCGATTATTTCGATTACATCCATGTAGATCAAGAGCGACTTGGCGTCGCAATCGCAGACGTTTCGGGCAAAGGCGTCCCTGCATCGCTGATCATGGCGATTTGCCGCAGTGTGTTGCGCGCAGAGGCGGCCCGGAACCCATCTCCGGCGGATGTGTTACGAAAAGTAAACCGGCAGCTTTATCCAGACATCAAAGAAGACATGTTCATCAGCATGGCATATCTCGTCCTGGATCATCAGCACGATGGCGTCACGCTTGCGCGGGCCGGACACGATGCGCCGTTATTGTATCAGCAGCAGTCGCAAACAATCACGCCGATAAAGTCGCCGGGAATGGTGGTCGGAATTGACAGCGGAAGTGTGTTCGATAGGCTTACCGTCGATTTTTCGGTACCGCTCCAGCGCAACGATTGCCTGATTCTCTACACCGACGGTGTGACTGAGACGCTTAACTCCGAGGGAGACGAGTATGGAGTTGATCGTATGATGCAATCGGTTCGCGCCAGCGCAAACGATGGCGCGCCAGCGATCGTAAAGAAAATTATTGAGGACGTGCGCGAGTTTACCGGTCCGGTGCCGCAAAACGATGACATTACCGTGATAGCCATCCGCAAAACATGAAAAAGATCCCTTCCCGTGAACGCGAAGAAGAAATGAATTCGTCAGCGCAAGCGAAGCAGTCTTCACCAACGCCTGCAGGCGACGCCGATTCCGACGATGCAATGGCCGGCTTGCAAGCCGACCTTGATCGGTTCCGTGATCTTGCGCTTCGCAGCCAGGCTGATTTCGAGAACTACAAAAAACGCGCTGCCCGCGAAAAAGACGACGCAGTGAAATACGCTAACAGCTCCTTGCTCCAGCGTTTGGTCTCAATTCTCGATAATTTTGAGCTGGGTCTGGCAGCTGCGAAAACGGAGGGCGCCCAATCTCCGATCTATTCCGGAATGGTTCTCGTTCAAAAACAGTTGAACGATTTGGTTGAGGAAAACGGGCTGCAGGCGATCGAAGCCGAAGGCAAAAAATTTGATCCGAACCTGCACGAAGCGATTGCCCACGAGCCGAGCGGGACTCCTGAAGGAACAGTCATCCGACAGGCCAGGCGAGGTTATCGCTTCAAGGATCGTCTGCTGCGACCTGCGCGCGTCGTTGTTTCCAGCGGCCCGACGAAGTAGTGAACATCGTCGTTTGCTTCGCGAATTAATCTGATTCGTCACCTGCTACCTACGCTCTAATGGCTACTGAGAAACGCGATTACTACGAAGTCCTGGGCGTCGAGCGAAATGCCGCCGGTGAGGAAATCAAACGCGCCTATCGCAAGCTCGCGGTAAAGTTTCATCCTGACAAAAATCCCGACGATCCGCAGGCCGAGGAAAAATTTAAAGAACTCGGCGAGGCGTACGACGTCCTGATGGATCCAGACAAACGCGCGGCTTACGATCGCTTCGGCCATGCCGCCTTCGCGCAGGGCGGTGCCGGTTTCGGCGGCGGCGCTTTTCATGATCCGTTCGAAATCTTTCGCGAAGTGTTTGGCGGCGGCGGATTTGGCGGTGGAATTTTCGAGAGTTTCTTTGGCGGCAGCCCCGGAGCGCACTCCGATGATCGCCGTCGCGGATCGGATCTGCGGTACGATATGGAAATCAAGTTGGAGGAGGCCGCTTTCGGTGCAGAGAAGACGATTGAGATTGAGAAGCTTGATGCCTGCGAGAAATGCCATGGCAGCGGCGCCGAACCAGGCTCGCGCAAAACAAGTTGTCCGACGTGTGGCGGGCGCGGCCAGGTAATCAGTTCGCGTGGGTTCTTTCATGTCTCGCAAACATGTCCACGTTGCCACGGCGCCGGCGAAATCATCGAAAAACCATGCCAGAAATGCGGCGGCGAAGGGCGGGTCGAAAAGCTCAGCCGAATCAAACTAAAGATCCCCGCGGGAATCCGCGAGGGCACCCGATTACGTTCGCCCGGAAACGGTGAGGCAGGAATCGGCGGCGGTGCAGCTGGTGATCTGTATGTGGTGGTCCACGTCAAAGAGCACAACATTTTCCATCGCGAAGCCGACGATTTGTATTGTGACGTGCCCATTTCGTTTTCAGTTGCGGCGTTGGGCGGGGAGATCGACGTGCCGACGCTTGAAGGTAAGGCCTCTGTTAAAGTTCCCGCAGGCACGCAAAGCGCACAAATGTTCAAGCTCCGTGGCAAAGGGATAACAAACGTGAACGGCCGCAGCCATGGCGATTTATTCGCCAGGCTGATCGTTGAGGTGCCGTCGCGGCTTAATTCGGAGCAACGCCACAAGCTCGAAGAATTCGCCGCGCTTTGCGGCGAGGAGAACACTCCAATGCGCAAAAGTTTCTTCGACCGCGCAAAAGAATTCTTTAAATAACTGCCGCAATTTCGTGGTTCGCAACGTCGTTACCTTGATTGAATGCCCACGCGACGCGTGGCAGGGCCTCAGTAGGCAAATCCCGGCCGAGCTGAAAATCCGCTACCTGCGCAAGCTGATTGACGCGGGGTTCAAACACATCGATGCGGTCAGCTTTGTTTCGCCCAAAGCCGTTCCGCAAATGGCTGACAGCGAAAAAGTGCTGGAACAAATCGACGTGCCTAAGGACGTCGACATCATCGGAATCGTCGTTAACGAAAAAGGGGCTGAGCGCGCCATTGCCACACAAGCGGTTTCGACTCTGGGTTTCCCTTGCTCAATCTCTGAGACTTTTCTGCGCAAAAACCAGCATCAGACACCGGACGAATGCTACAACGTTTTGGAATCGATCAAAAGAAAAGCAGACAACACGGGACTGAGCATTGTGGCTTACATTTCGATGGCCTTTGGAAACCCGTATGGCGATCCCTGGAATCAGACGCAGGTTCGCGACGTGCTTAGTAGACTTGTCGACCTTGATATAAGATCTGTTTCGCTTGCTGACACCGTCGGCATGGCAAATCCTGATTTGATTCGAAGTGTGTTTGAATCCATGACAAGTGAGTACCCCGACTGCGACATCGGCATACATCTCCACAGCGCTCCCGCGCAAGCGCAAGCGAAAATACTCGCCGCATGTGACGCCGGCTGTCGCCGTTTTGATTCCGCTGTTGGTGGGCTGGGCGGATGCCCATTCGCGCAGGACGCATTGGTGGGAAACATTTCTACAGAATCCCTGCTCGCCGCTTTGAAACTGCGCGGTGTAGAGCTGCCGGTCAGCAACGCGTTCCAAAACGTGGTGTCGCTAAACTCGCTCATCGCGGCTGACTACTCGTAGCTCGGTTCAACTCATCCGCCCATGCACCGCTTCTACGTTGCGCCGGAGAATTGGGATCCTCTCGCCGTCGTGTTAAGCGGCTCCGAGGCTCACCACGCGCGGAATGTTCTACGCATGCAAGCGGGAGACAAGCTTGTCCTCTTCAACGGAAAAGGTCGCGAACTCACTGCAGAAATTATGAACATCGCCGACGACGAGATTCGGCTGCAAAAATTGCATGAGGCGGACACGCCTCCGCTGCGCTGCAGGATTGCCTTGGGGCAGGCAATCCCAAAAGGAAAAAACATGGACCTCATTGTGCAGAAGGCCGTCGAGATTGGTGCAGCCGAAATTGCGCCCATCATTTCCGACCGCACGATTGTGCAGCTCGATTCGGAAAGCGCCTCGCAAAAACAGACAAAATGGCAGCAGATCGCTATCGAAGCCGCCAAACAATGTGGTCAGAATTGGCTGCCGCGCGTTCACGCTCCGAGAAAATTAGCCGAATTCTTTTCCATGTCGCACCAGTCATTCGATGTTCGTCTGATCGGATCGCTCCAGCCCAATGCGCAGCAATTAAAACAAATTCTGGAAACCTATTCGAGCGAGCACGGTGATCGTCCTCGGAGCGTTTTGATGCTCATTGGGCCAGAGGGTGACTTCACTCCTGCGGAGCTTGCGCTCGCGCGACAACACGGTTGCCAGCCGATAACGCTCGGGCCAATCATCCTGCGTGTAGAAACTGCGGCAATTTATTGTCTGAGTATCCTCTCGTACGAATTGCTGATCTAGTTATTTTAGTATGCGCGGACGTCTGCGCGCTTGCTTTAGGCTCGACAAGCTGATGCGATTTCGGAGAGCCTGTACGTCTATGAAATCAACAATCCGATTACTCGTTATGTCGCTCGTGGTTTTGTGCTTCGCTCTTTTGCCACAAGCACAGGCGGTGGTCCCCCCGCCAGACGGAGGTTATCCCAACTTCACTACGGCAGAAGGGACCAAAGCCCTTTTTAGCCTCACCACTGGCTCTGCCAACACGGCAGTCGGTTGGTATTCACTCTTTAGTGACACGGCCGGAAGTTTCAACACCGGTGTTGGCGCAGGAACACTGGTATTGAACACCGGAGACGAAAATACGGCCATCGGCACTGCCGCTCTTTTATTCAACACCGTCAGCGGCAACACAGCCGTGGGTTCCAGAGCACTTCTCAACAACACCACCGGAGGTACCGTGGCAAACATCCAAGGTATCGACGTCGGTCCTAATGTCGCCATCGGGCAGCAGGCGCTCGAAAACAATACCGTGGCTAGCTCCAACACCGCTGTGGGGTATCAGGCGCTTCAGAGCTTTACCACCGGACCAGTGGGGCTTGAGCAGGCCGGTCTCTGCACGGCTGTCGGTTTTCGCGCTCTCGCCAATACCACTGCCCTTGGCAACAGCGCATTTGGCTTCCAGGCACTGTCTAGCAATACCGAGGGTATTTCGAACACGGCCGTCGGACAGCTTGCCTTATTTAACAACACACAAGGTGGCAGCAATGCTGCCTTCAGCGCTGGTGCACTCGCAGCGAACACCATTGGCGACGGCAACACGGCCATCGGTTTTGTTGCCCTTGGAGCCAACGTCGATGGAAGCGATAATGCGGCTCTAGGTTATGGTGCGCTTGACAATAACATCGGCGGTAATAGCAACACGGCGGCTGGTGCTTTTGCGCTCCAAGATAACACCACAGGCAACAACAACACTGCCGTCGGTGACGGGGCGCTCTTACACAACACCGGTGGTAACCAGAACGTCGCTTTAGGCTTCGCTGCCGGAGAGAACGCAACGACCGGTGACAATAACGTGTACATAGGTGCATTAATGGAAGGCGTGGCCGCTGAGGCCAACCATACCTATATCCGTAATATTAACACGACATCAGTAAGCGGCGGCGGAACTGACACCGTTACCGTCAACTTAGCCACAGGCTTGATCGGTCACCTCAGTTCCTCGCAGCGTTACAAGGAAGAGATTAAGCCAATGGACGCAGCCAGCGAAGCGCTGTACCAGCTGAAGCCGGTTTCATATCGCTACAAGAAAGACATCGATTCAACTCAGTCGCCGGCGTTTGGTCTAATAGCCGAGGAAGTCGCGGCCGTAAGCTCTGCTCTCGTAGCGTGCAATTCTGAAGGCCAACCCGAAAGCGTGCACTATGAAATGGTCAATGCGATGTTACTGAATGAGTTTCTCAAAGAGCACAAAACTGTGCAGGAGCTAAAGTCCACAGTCCTGGGACAGCAGAGCATTATCGCTCAGCAGCGACAAACTTTTGAGCACAGACTTGCGGAACAGGAAAAGCAAATCAAGGCGCTTACGACCATTGTTGAGAAGGTCAACGCGCAGCTTGCCATGAACAACAGCGCGCCGCGAGTCGCGGCAAGCGAACGGTAAAGCTGTCTACAGCGGGCAAATCCTGCTCCGCCAAACGATCTCCTACTCGGCTATAGCCGCTTCGACGCTGGTTTCGGCGGAACGAGTAGGGGTCGTCGCGGTCTGGTCCGGCGGTGCGGGTTCGATTGAGATGATAGTAAACTGAGCAACGCTCTCGTCTCTGTTCAGTGAAATAGTCTCGCCGACTTCGTGACCGAGCAGCGCCTGGCCAATTGCGGTTTGGTACGAAATGATGTGACGATCAGGGTCTCCGTCCCATGCTCCCAGAATGGTGTACGTCTCTTCGTTATTTCCTTCCACGCTGCGCAACGTCACGATTGTGCCAATGGACACGCGGGACGTGTCCGGGTTTTCAAATGATGTGCCACGCGCATCGTGCAGCATCTGTTCCAACTCGGCTTTCCGCCGCATGAGTACGCTTTGCATCTGTTTCGCCGCTTTGAATTCAAAGTTCTCGCTCAGATCGCCGTAAGAGCGCGCAATTGCGATCTCCTTGGTATTCTCGGGAATTTTTACTTTCACGATCTCTTCATGTTCCGCTCTGCGCTTTTCCAAACTGCTCCAGGACACAATGAGCGGCGCAGACTTTTCCTGCGGTTCCGCCCCGGCGATCATGGTTTCCAACTCCGGATAAACTTTGACCATCCGTGCCAGGAGCGATCGTTTAGTCAGCTCATCGAACAAAGGAGTGACCTGCAAACGCCGCATCGCATCGCGCGCCAAGCCCACATCGACCTTCTTAAAGATGTCCCCAAGCAATTCCCGGTCATCAACCAATGCTTTCAGCAACCTGCTGCCGCGACCGGTGGAACTATGCTGTTCGCGCTCGAGCGCGGCGAGGATCGCCCACAGCAACTCCGGAGTGATCAGATCGTCCCAATTCTTTTTTTCGCCGCACAACCAAATGAGCATTTCGCTCGTGGCTGAGTGTTCGCGGATGCTTCGCTCCAGCATGGTACGAAGCTCAGCGTGTTGGCCGGTTTCGTTCAAAATGCGCGGAATTTGCGCCACCATTCGACCGTGGCGCCCTTCCATGAGACGCAAGGCCCGCTCTGTCCAGCCTGCTCCAAGCGCGGCCGGCAGGGCTTGCAACACGCGTTTCTCTTTCGCCGCGGGCAAGTTTGGCAGAATCAATGTCAGACGCTTTTCTTCCTCCACAATCAGCTTGGAAAGAGTCAGACCGATGTGCGTGGTGTGCAGTGACGGAACCAACGCGAGTAATTCATCCCGCGCCATGATCAATTGGAATGCCAGCTCAGGATGTAATTTCTGGTTGCGCGCCGCTGCATTCTCGATCGCCACGACGATCGGCTGAAGTTGTTTTTCAGGTTCTTTGAATTGCTCGTAAGATTTTATGATCTGTTCGACTGCCGCGATTTGCTGTTTCGGCTGCTTAGCCTTGTTGAATGCCGCCAGCAGCTCATCGGCATGCGACACTCCTTCGCCGCGGATTTGGATCGGGTCCGTCTTTTTTGCAGGTATTGAAAACGCGCCGCTTGTTTTAAGCGCTTTCCTCGTTGATTCCCACCAGCGCTTCCACTCCGTTTCGGTAAAGACATCGCCAATGAGCCATTCTCCGATCTCCTGTGCGCTTGCCTTGCCGTCCAAACTTTCCAAAATGTTTTGCACCAGCGCCACCGGATTTTCCTTCGCCAGGGTTTTAACTGATGCGATGTCCGTTGACTTGCGGACTAAAAAATGTTCCGGCGCTAGCGGCGCAAGATTCTCTGCCGCGTACTGCGCCTGCATCGGATGAGACTTTTTGGTTGCGAAATCGATGACGATCTGATTTAGCAACAGGTTCCATTCGCGGACGCGACCGAACCCCCAACTTTTGTGCAGGCAAAATGTACCCGGTTTTAATTTTTCCAGTTCGCCAGCGGATTTCGTAGTGAGCTTGCCGGCTTCGAGCAGTTTTTCTAATTCAGCGTCCATTTATGGGAACAAAATGCATACATGTGACGTATAGGTCCCATCGGCCTGTTGCGCAATTTGCGATTGCCGCACGGCTCTACGCATGAAACCCTGCCCGGCGTGACGACGAGCATCTGGTTCTGGATCGCGTTTCACGTTGGCGTGTTCGTTGCCATTGGAATCGATCTGTTCACTTTCCGGGTACGCGGTCGCGAATTGAGCATGGCCGCAGCGGCGCGCCGCAGCGTTGTTTGGGTGATCGTTTCGTTGGCGTTTAACGCTGTTATTTGGCGCGTGAAAGGGCCGCATCATGGGCTCGATTTTCTGACCGGCTACCTGATCGAGTACTCCCTGAGCATGGACAACATCTTTGTGTTCGTGCTCATCTTCACGCATTTCCGGGTTCCACCCCGTGCACAGCACCGAGTGTTGGTCTGGGGAATTATTGGCGCCCTCATCATGCGCGGCACCATGATTCTGTTCGGCATTGCCTTGGTGCGGCGGTTTCATTTCGTTCTGTACATCTTCGGTCTTTTCCTGCTAATCACCGCAGCGCGCATGCTCTTCGGGAAACATCTCGGACAGGATTTCAGGGAAACGCGTGTGATGCGGTTCTGTCGCCGAATTCTTCCGATCACAAATGAATTTCACAATCAAGACTTCAGAGTGCGCGTGGATGGCCGCTGGATGTTCACACCGCTTGCTCTGACGATGATCGTAATTGAAGTGACGGACTTGGCGTTTGCAGTGGATTCAATCCCGGCCATCTTCGCCATTACCCAAGATCCATTCATTGTTTATACATCGAACATCTGCGCGATCCTTGGTTTGCGATCGCTTTATTTCCTGCTGGCCGGTCTGATGAACCGTTTCATTTATCTCAGAACCGGATTGGCTTTGGTGCTCGGATTCGTGGGCTTCAAAATGATTACCGCAGAATATCTGCCGTTCCCCCGCATCATCGCGCTGGGAATTATTGTGCTTATTCTGGGAATTACGATCTGGCTTTCCATGTTGAAAACGAAGAACGACGCTGCGCCAGAACACCAAAAATAAAAGTATTGCGTTCGCTGTTCTGAATCATTTAACTGCTAAGGACCCCTATGAAAACTATCCTCGCCTCCGCTGCGATTCTTAGCCTTGTGCTTGGAGCGTTCGCTGACATTCAAGACCCGCCGGGCAACGATTATGGGCCGACGCGCAAACTCGGCCGCGGCATCTCGAACCTTGTCATCGCTCCGACTGAATTCTTTACCACCGTTAACGAAATCAACCAGACCGAGGGTAATTCCGCCGGAGCCGGGTACGGTGTTTGGAAGGGAGCGGCACGCACAGCTGCGCGCCAAGTAGCCGGTCTTGTTGAGATCCTGACCTTTCCATTTCCAATTTGGCGCGACAGCTATCAACCGTTGCTGCCTTCAGACATTCCTTACATCCACGGCGGCTACGCGGAATTTCCGCCTGAAGTCGGTAACGAGTCGAAATACCCGTACGTGCGCGACACGCACCACGATTTCAATTAGCTTCGCTCCGAATTGTCGGGATGTTTTACGGGCGGGATCACTAATCCGTTCGGGCTGGCAGAGGTGCGTGTAAAAGAACTTCTTCGACGGTTCTCAAGGAGGGCAGAGTCGCCGCTGCGCGATCAGGCGGCCGATGGCGTGGCTGGTTCGAACCGTTTGGTGGATATTCCCACGGAGCTGATCATTACGCGCATCCGTAGTCAGCGAGAGTTTCAGGAATACCGAGCGCAGATCAATGCAGAATTGGCTGTTCGACGAGAGACGGAGCGTGAGCTTGCTCAACCGTATCCGTCCTTTACCACGACTGGGTTTTGCTTCGTGTGCCAAAAACGTAGCCATTTTTTGAGCTCATGGGAATTGGCTTCTAATGTAAACGATCATTTGGAGGTGAACTGGCGCGAGCACATGCAGTGCCCGCGTTGCCGGCTGAACAACAGAATGCGGGCCAGCATTCATTTGCTCGTGGACATCATCGCTCCGACAAGCGACTCACGCATTTACGCGACGGAACAATCAAGCCCGCTGTTTATTTATTTGCACAAACGTTTTCCCTTCCTGCAGGGAAGCGAATTTGTTCAGGATGCCGCGCTGATGAGCGAAAATAACTCCAAGAAACTGCGGCACGAGGATTTGACCCAGCTTTCATTTGCGACTCACAGTTTTGACGCGATTCTGAGTTTTGACGTGCTGGAACACATTCCGGATTATCGCAATGCATTTGCTGAGTGCGCGCGCACGCTGAAGCCTGGCGGCAAAATGCTTTTTTCCGTGCCGTTCGACGCAAACAGCGCACACAACCACATACGCGCCCAATTCCGGAAGGATGGAACCATCGAACACTTGCTGCCGCCCGAGTACCACGATGACCCGCGAAATCCTGAGGGCTGCCTCTGCTTCCAGCATTTTGGCTGGGGAGATGTTTGAAGAGATGAAGCAGGTCGGCTTTTCGAGCGTTTCGGCGCTGTCCTATTATTCTCTGGGATACGGCTATCTAGGGGACAAACAAATCCAGTTCCTCGCCGAGAATTAGTCACACTTCAGGTCGGTCAGCATAAGTTCGGGCAAAATCAAAGCGTTGATCTGCCTTTTGTCAGGAGCAGAATCGCAGAGGTTAGCCGGTTGAGACGATGCAATCGCGACGTTTTTCCGGACTGCTGCTGATCGGGGTATTTACAATCACTTACCTCATCGCCGGCAAGTTTGGCTTACACCTGGCATCATTACATGCGAGTGCATCACCCATGTGGCCGCCGGCAGGAATCGCGCTGGCTGCAATGCTGTTGCTCGGATATCGAGCGTGGCCGGCTATCTTTGTTGGTGCGTTTTTCGTAAACTAACGACTGCCGGAACCGTAGTAACATCGCTTGCCATCGCGTCCGGCAACACGCTTGAGGCTATTGCCGGCGCGTGGCTGGTAAACCGGTTCGCGGACGGCAAGAATGTATTTGATCGACCACAGGGTGTTTTCAAATTCACGCTCGCTATAGCGATCAGCGCTGTCCTAAGCCCGTCGTTTGGCGTGACCAGCCTTGCGTTGGAGGGGCTTTGCCGAGTGGACGAAATACGGCGCGATTTAGATTACCTGGTCGGTTGGTGATATAACGGGCGACCTCATTTTCACTCCGCTGGTTCTTCTTTGAGGCATTAATTGGAAATTAGCCTGGAAAAAAAAGGAAGCGGTAGAAGTTGGCGTCCACCTTCTGGCGTTAACGTATTGAGTGGAGTTGTCTTTGGCGGCTGGCTGCAGATCTCTGCGAAAAATTATCCCATCGCTTTTTATTTGCGGCCCGATTGTGATTTGGACAGCTTTCCGCTTCACTCAACGCGAAACCGCCACCGGTATTTTCATCCGTAATAGCGGTGTGGAAAACAGTGCGCGGATTCGGACCATTTGCTGGTCAAAGTGAGAATCAGTCGCCGCTCACTGTGCAATCGTGGACAGCAGTGCTGGCCATAACGGCAATGGCACTTTCCGACACTTGGCTGGGCCTGAATAACTGCGTCTGTTGGGCGCTTCACTGCTGCACCGATCGTCGCCAGTACGGATTCGTCTAATCCTTGATTAACACCGCGCTTCAGCGCGGTGCTCAGCGCGCCTGCGCGACCTAACCGCTTCAGTGGTTTTTCTCATCGTGAAAAAATGCTAAAGCAATTTAATACCTGTGTAGTTTTTCGGACGTACCGAAGGTGAAGCAGGGTGTTGATGATATGCGGGTTACCGATCTAAAAATCGAAGACATTGCTTTTGGCGGCAAAGGCGTGGCCCGAGACCAAGGCAAGGCTGTCTTTGTTCCTTACACGATTGAGCAAGAGCTGGTTTCTGCCGAAATCTTGCGCAACAAGAAACAGTTCGCCGAAGCGGAACTGGTCGACGTTAAACAGAGTTCGCCAAATCGCGTGGCGCCAAAGTGCCCATATTTCGGCCGATGCGGCGGCTGCGCTTATCAACACATCGATTACCAACATCAGCTCGCGATAAAGTGGCGACAGGTGCGCAACGCGCTCCAGAGAATCGGCAAAGTGAAAAACGTTCCGATGCGTCCGATCATCCCGTCGCCGAGGCAGTACGCATATCGCAATCGCATCACCGTGCACGCGCAGGACGGTGTGATCGGATTTTTCCGGCGCGATTCGCATCGTTTGATTGATATCGAGCGTTGCCCGATCGCCCGGGACGAAGTCAATTACGCTCTGGCGGCGTTGCGCGAACAAAGACATGTGCGGGACGGGCATTACACATTGAGGAATGCGTCCGAACCGCGGGTGTTTTTACAGGTAAACGACGAGATCGCGCAGGCGCTGCGGGACTTGATTGTCGATCTCGTTCCGCCAAATCAGGAACTGCTAATCGACGCTTACTGCGGCGCGGGATTTTTTGCGAAAGCAGTGCTCAACAAATTCGAGCGGGTCATCGGGATTGATTGGGACCGGTTCGCCATCGCCGCCGCGAAAGAGAATGCGAGTGAGAAGGAGACGTATATCGCAGGCAATGTGGAAAGCGAACTAACGAGGAGCGACGGCTCCTTAGCGATCGAGGGTGAAATGCGAGGACTGGGAAGCCGTCGTTCCTTGACAATCATCATCGATCCACCTGCAACGGGACTTACCGAAGGAGTTCGCAAGGCGATAACTGATCTCGCACCGGAAACATTGATTTACGTGTCGTGCAATCCGCCGACTCTTGCGCGTGACCTGAAAGAGTTGCAGCACAGATTTGCGATCAATTCGATCACACCGCTCGACATGTTTCCGCAAACTGCCGAAATCGAAGTGGTGGCCCTCCTTCACGCATGAATTCGCCAATGACGGCGCCGCGAAGCAGGTTTGTTCGCACACTACTGAACCCGAAGTCGTAGCGCAGCTTTAAGCCTCGCGGAATTGGCCTCGAGCAGTGGGCCTCGGGTTTTCGATAAACCAAGTCCACAATGGTGATGCTACTTCATTCGATCCAACTGCACCGGTTATTTCGCCAGCACTTGCAACGTCTCGCAAGCGTTCGTTTGTCGCGATCGAGGATTCTCGTGCCGCCAAGTCCACATCGCGCGTTTGGACAGATATGACGATCGTTAGCATGCGTAACCGTCGCCTGAGCTTCGCATGAACCGTTAATTAAAATGCCCCTCGGAAATGCTAAAAGATTGTTAACGTCCGCGAGCTCCGCGCGTCTTGTTATTGCTCGGTCGAGAGGCGATAACCGATTCCGACTTCTGTTTTGATGAGCCGGGGAACATCGTCGCGCGGCTCGAGTTTCTTCCGCAAGTGGGTGACATAGACGCGAAGATACTGGGCCTGACTTTCAGCCTTCTCCCCCCAAACGGTGCGAAGTAATTGCCGATGGGTTACTACTTTTCCGGCGTTTTGCACCAGCACACGCAACAATGAGTACTCGGTTGGCGTTAGCCTGATCTCCAGGCCACCGACTTTCACCTGGCGCGCTGCAAAATCGACGTAAAGCGATCCGGAGTTAAAAATCGGGTCACCAGTTTCAATCAGCGTGCGGCGTTGCGCTGCGCGAACACGAGCCAATAACTCCGCGGTGTCGAATGGCTTGGTTACGTAGTCGTCCGCGCCGGCGTCGAGCGCGGCGACCTTTTCATCAGCGTCGTCGCGGACGGAGAGAATCAGCACCGGCACGTCTGACCACTCTCGCAAACGACGCAGCACCTTCGCGCCGTCGATGTCCGGCAGACCAAGGTCGAGCAAAACAATATCGGGACGCCGGTTGACGATTTCAGTCAAGCCTGCTTGTCCAGTTTCGGCTTCGTAAACTTTATGATCTGCTCCTTCAAGGGCGATACGGAGAAGCCGGCGGATCTGCTTTTCGTCGTCAATGATCAAAGCGCTGCGGGCTGCTTTCATTAAGTTGTTTCCATTCCATTCATGTTCGTCACGCGAACTGGCAGCCTGATAACAAAGCGCGCGCCGCCGCCATCCCGATTCTCCACCGTAAGTGTTCCGCCATGCGCTTCGATTAGTCCTCGTGCGATTGATAATCCAAGACCGAGACCACCTGTTTTGCGATCATCGCCACGGTAAAATTTTTCGAATAAGCGTTCAGTTGCCTCAGGTGGAATCCCAGGCCCACGATCGCTTACAGAAATCAGTAAATTTTCGTTCGTGTATTCGGCATCAATTTCGATCGGCAGGTTAGGCGCGGTGTGACTTCCGGCATTCGCCAGAAGTTTGGCGACAGCCTGCTCGATCAATGCATGATCAACGAGTGCCAACGGAATTTCCTCAGGCACGTCCAACCTGATATCTCGTCCATTGATCGATTGATGCTCGGTGTCCACCGCCGATTGGAGTAGTTCGCGAACGTCGCACCATTCGCGTTTCGGCCGGATGACTCCGCTCTCAACACGATTCATATCCAGCAGGTTGTTTACCACGCGATTAAGTCGGTGGGATCCGTCACGAATTTCGTCCGCCAGCTCTTTGAGTATTTGTGAATCCTGAACGTGCGCCGTCTGGCGTGACAGTTCCTGGCTCGCGGCTCCGATGGCCGCGAGCGGAGTCTTTAGTTCGTGTGACACGCAGTCGAGCAACGTTTTGCGGAGCCGCTCCGATTCCTGTGCTACCTGCACTTGGGCAGCAAGGTGCTCCCGCGCCTTCAACTGTGCAGTCAGACCGCCAACGGTGATCGCTATTATAAAGTAGGCTGCAAACGTCAACGCATCTTCGATCTTTTCGATGTGCAGCGTAAACAAAGGCGGTATAAACAAAAAATTCCAGGAAAGTGCACTGAGTGCTGCAACCAGCAGGACCGGACCGCGGCTGAGAACCATTCCAGCCAGGAGCACACCAAGGAGAAAGATTAGCGAGATCGCTGCGTATCCAATCAGTGGTGTTAATAACCAACACGCGATGGTAAGGGCGCTTACACCAACTACTGCCGTGATATATTCCTTGAACGAGGCGAAGGCAGATGGAGACAAACTGTGCTCATCGTCGTGTGTCGGCGTCTTATTCAGAGGCTCGGACGATAGCTCTCCGCCGGCTCGCGAGATGGACGGCCCGATCACGGGGCTAATGTAGCCCATTCGAATCCGCGCGAAATACGGCCCTCCAATTTTAGTACCGTTTTAATTATTCCCCGCTGGCGCGCAATTTTAATGTCTCTCGCAACAGGTGAATGCTGAACCCCCATCTTTACTCCCTCCCGTTGCGAGTTCGGCTCGCGTTGCCCCAGCGCCCGCTTCCTCCCAGCGGCGGAGGAGAAGCCTCGCGTTACTCTGTCTTGGCAGTCTTGGAATCGTTTATGGCGACATCGGCACAAGTCCCCTTTACGCGATGCGAGAGTGCTTTTACGGCCAACATGGCGTTCCTCCAACCCACGCGAACGTGCTCGGTGTTCTGTCACTCATTCTTTGGTCTCTGATCCTGATTATCTCTGTTAAATATCTCACTCTTATTCTGCGGGCCGATAATCGCGGGGAAGGTGGAATTCTCGCCCTGGCGACACTGGTGAGCGATGTGGTGCGGCGGGGAAAATTTCTCTTTTTGCTGGGTCTGTTTGGAGCTGCATTGCTTTACGCAGACGGGATGATCACCCCCGCAATCTCGGTCATGGGAGCAGTGGAGGGCCTGCACGTTGCCACACCCTTATTCGATCATTACGTCGTGCCGATTGCTGTCGTCATTCTGATTGGGCTTTTCTTCTTTCAGTCGCGCGGCACTACTCGCGTGGGTGCGGTGTTCGGCCCGGTTACGATGATTTGGTTTCTTGTGATTAGCGTGCTCGGAATTGCACATATCCTTCGCGCGCCTCAAGTGCTTGCCGCCATTAATCCCGTCCACGGGTTCGAATTTTTCATGGTCAACGGTTGGCGCGGGTTCGTAGTGCTCGGCGCCGTGTTTCTCGTCGTTACGGGTGGCGAAGCGCTGTACGCGGACATCGGTCACTTTGGAACCGCGCCGATTCGGTTGACCTGGTTTACGGTCGTCCTGCCGGCGCTAACGTTGAACTATCTTGGGCAGGGGGCGCTTCTGCTTATTGAACCAGACGCAGCGGTTAATCCCTTTTACCGGATGGCGCCGCCGTGGGCGCTTTATCCATTGGTAGTGCTGGCGACGGCTGCAGCGGTTATTGCCTCTCAAGCGATCATTAGCGGCGCGTTTTCGCTCACCATGCAAGCGATCCAGCTAGGATATAGTCCGCGTCTGAGGGCCATCTATACCTCGGAGCGGGTTATCGGACAGATCTATGTACCGGTGGTGAATTGGGGATTGATGATCGCGTGTGTCGCTCTTGTCCTCGGCTTCCAAACGTCGAGTAATCTCGCGGCGGCTTACGGCGTGGCGATTACGACTACCATGCTGATCACCACAGTTTTGTTTTATGTCGTGGCTCGTCGACGATGGCACTGGCCTGCCGCGGCAGTTCTGCCGATCGCTGCATTTTTTATCACGATCGATCTCGCATTCTTCGGCGCTAACATGCTCAAAATCGCGCACGGCGGCTGGTTCCCGCTGCTAGTCTCCGCGGCGATTCTTTTCCTAATGCTAACATGGAGGAAGGGTCGCCGCGTTCTTCGAAGTCGGCTCGGCGAGATGTGCATTCCACTGGATGCTTTTCTCTCGGAATTGAAAAGCCAGAAAATCAGACGTGTGCCAGGAACCGCCGTATACATGTCAGGAAATCGATATGGGACGCCGCTCGCTTTGCTTCACAATCTGAAACACAACAAAGTTCTGCATGAGGAAGTCGTGTTGCTCACCGTCCGAACTGAAGAAGTTCCCTATCTTACCAACCCAAAAGATCGCGTCGCGTTGGAGAACCTCCATGAAGGATTCTGGCGCGCACAAATCCATTTCGGGTTCATGGAAAAACCCAATGTGCCTGTCGCGCTCGACCGCGTAAAACAAGCCGGTCCTCGTTTTGATCCAATGCGCACTACGTACTTTATCGGCCGTGAGACGATCCTTGCCACGCGCAAACGTGGTCTCTCTTCCTGGCGCGGTTCCTTTTTTGCCTGGATGACCCGCAATGCGGGCGATGTCACTTCATATTTTTGTCTGCCACCGAACGGCGTAGTGGAATTGGGCGCACGAGTGGAAGTTTGACTTGAGCAAATCGGGCGGGCAAGCGTTCCGATAGAGTCAATTCAAGCCGAAGCCGACAGTATTTCAGAAAGAACTTGCCAGCACGCGCTGGGGCAATTGAAAGTTGCACCCTACAGCGATGGCCGAGATTATTTCCGCAGGAGTCCATCGGCCGCGCAACGTCGATTGGAAGCGCGCCGCGGCGCTGCTTTATGGTGATTGGGGAACGAGCAAAGCATACGTGCTCGGGCTGGCTTTTGTCGCGGCTGGTTTCGCGTCGGGTCCGATCATCCTCGCGGTTTGCGTTCTGACAGCGGTCGTCGGGTTCAATTATCTTATTGTCTGCGCCCATTTTCCGGACGGCGGCGGCGTCTATTCTGCCGCGCGGCAACAGAGCCGCTTTCTGGGATCGGTCGGGGCGCTTTTGCTAATCGCGAATTTTCTTGTCACAGCAGCGTTGAGCGGCTGGGCGGGCGTCAGTTATTTTGGTGTCCCGACGAAGTATGCGCCGGAAGCGACAATGGCAGTCATTCTCGCTCTCGGTATCCTCAATTATTTCGGCCCAAAACATAGCGGTAGCGTCTCAATCTGGCTCGCCATTCCGGCTGTGATTGTAGTTGTGGCGATCATCGCCTTTAGCGCGCCCCATTTAAATTTGGCGCACCTCGAGCCGCGTCATACTAATTTGGAGACTCTTTGGGTGCAGTTTGTCGGAGTCATCCTCGCTTTAAGCGGTGTCGAAGCGATCGCCAATCTTACCGGAGTGATGAAGCTCGATCCAGATGCCACTCCTGATCGACCAAAAGTCACGCGCACGGCGACAAAAGCAATTTTACCCGTAGCAATCGAAGTGGTGTGTGGAACGGCATTGCTCGGCTGGGCGATGCTGTCGCTGCCGAAATCGTTCGCGCCGGAGTTAATCTCTCACAAGGAGGATATGTTGCGCTTTCTTGGCGAGCGGTACGCCGAAAGCGTGGGGGGCGTGTGGTTCGGACAGGCCTTTTCTATTTTCGTCGGCGTCGTCTTCGGTCTGCTGCTCCTCAGCGCAGTTAACACAGCCATAGTCGCGCTGATTGGCGTGATGTATATGATGGCCCAGGACGGCGAGATGCCGGGGCAATTCGCGCGCCTGAACAAACACGGCGTACCCCGCATTCCATTGATTGTCGCCGTTGCAATTCCCATCCTGGTGCTCGCGATCATGAGACAATTCGAGAGTCTCGCAGGTCTGTATGCGATCGGCGTTGTAGGCGCGATCTCAGTCAATCTCGGTGCATGCACGTTTAACAAGCATTTGGGACTGCGAACGTACGAACGCCTCATCATGGGTGCCACATTCCTCGTGCTCGCGTTGGTCGAAATTACCATCGCCAAAACAAAACCTGACGCGCTCTTTTTCGCGGTCTGCGTTTTGGGCGTTGGCCTCGGATTCCGCGCCTACTCGCACAAAATCGCGGGGCTAAAAACGCTCACTCTAAAGCGCGAAGTTGCCGCCATGGTAACGCCCGATCTGGCGACTTCCGTGGAGACACGCATTCAAGAAGGCCACAGGATCATGGTCGCGGCGCGAGGTATTACCAGTGTCCTCGGATTCGCACTGGACGAAGCACAGCTGCGCAACGCGACGTTATATGTTTTGTACGTGAAGGAAGTTGTTGTCTTCTACGCAGCTAACCCAAGCGCGCCGAGTCGTCCCAAGTGGCAGGATGATCCTGAGGCGGCAGCGATCATGGCTACAATGTTGAAGCTGGGGGCTGAACGGAATGTCTATGTGCTACCGGTGTACGCGGTGAGCGAAGATGCGGCGACAACGATTCTTGACCTTACAGCCACGCTGGGCGTGGATTATCTCGTCATCGGTGCATCGCAGCGCAATGCCATGTCCAAATTGCTTCGCGGGAGCGTGGTTACGAACGTCGCACAGCAATTACCCGAATCGATTCATCTGATCATTTACGGGTGACCTGTAGCCACCGGCCTGTGGCCGGTTCCGATCGCAACAACAAAAACGGCCCACAGGGCCGTGGCTACAAATGCAGAGGGTTATTTCCTGATCCCGAAGAATGCTTCGAGCGCGTGTGTTCCCAGCGCTTTCCAAATCTTGATCACTTCATAGGTGATCACCGTAGTGAATGTTACAGCGAACCAAACAAAAACTGCTTCGATCGGCAGGCCTGACCATGCTCCAATGTGAAGCCCCATCATCGTGCGCGGCCGGTATTCCCACCAGCCGTAACGCAAAGCGAGCGTCGCTTCCCAGAGCAAGCTGATCAACAGCAGCAGGAAAAATGTAAAACTAAACGCGCGCCAATTAATGAATGGCCGGACGGTGTGAAAAAAGCCAGCCGATGGAATGAGTGACGCGCAAACTAGATAGATGAAATACCAGGGGAAACCTTCTGGCGCGCCGGACAAAAACTTTCGATACACAATCGCAGCGACGATCAGCAGAATCCCGAGCACCACGGACACAAAATGAAAACGAACGATTCGCGATATGTTTCCTGCCGTCGCCGCATAATCGCGCACGTTGTACGCCGCTATCCAGTATTCATCGCACCAAATATAACTCAGCAGCACCAGCATGAACCCAGCGAGATAGAAAACGAATTCCTCGATGGGAATCGCTCCGCCGAACGCAGGTACTTCCGAACCCAATGTCGCCAATTTATTCGGGAAAACGAAAAATGCGTTGCCAAACAGAACGTCGAGCAGAAAACCGAGTGGCGTTAGCACCGCGAGCGTTCGCCAGAAGGCTTTTCTGGGAAACTGCAAATCTGGTCGGGAGGCAAACCACCAGCCGAGCACGCCGATCGGAATGATGAATAACAGCAGGCTCCACGTGTAACCAAGCGGCGTCGGATTATCCGACGTTGCTTGCAACACGACCGGGTGAACAACCGTCCGCAGGGTTAGCGCAGCCGGAACAATCAGCGCGGCTGCGATCGCGAAAATGACATAGAACGCTCTCCGTTCTTGCATGCAGCTAAAGTTTAAACAGAACAGTTTTAACTTTTAAGGCTTAAGTGCCGCGGCTCATAAAAAGATTGTCATGTTGAGCCAAGCGAAGCATCTCTCAGGTCCCCCTTCACTTGAGAAAAACCGAGTTCAGAAAATAATCAGAGATTCTTCGCTTCCCTCAGAATGAGGTTTGTGCGATCCGATCGAGCGCTTAAAGGTTAAATTGCCGTGACTCCGCCGAAGGTCCTCATCGCCGATTCCATTTCGCAACGCGGAGTTGACGAACTCGCGCGCGAGAACGCGCTGCAGGTCACGGTTAAAACGGGCTTAAACGAGAGCGAACTCGTTGAATTGATTCCGCCGTTCAGCGCGCTCGTGGTGCGCAGTCAGACCAAGGTCACCTCCGAAATTCTGAATGCCGCTACCAAACTGCGAGTCGTTGGTCGCGCCGGTGTCGGAGTGGATAATGTCGATGTCGAGACAGCGACTCGCCGAGGCGTCGTTGTATTGAATGCCCCGGGCGGAAATACGATCTCGACTGCCGAACATGCGTTTTCGTTGTTGCTCTCAGTCGCGCGGAAGATTCCGCAGGCTGATTCAAACGTTCGCAGCAAACATTGGGACAAGAAGAAGTTCGAAGGCGTCGAACTGTACAACAAAACCTTGGGCGTAATCGGCATGGGCCGCATCGGCAGTGAATTGAGTCGGCGTGCAATCAGTTTTGGCATGCGAGTGGTTGCTTGCGATCCGTACCTCTCGGCGACGCGCGCCCGCAGTCTGCAGGTAGAACTTGTGGATGAACTCGACGATTTGCTTACAGGAGCCGATTTCATTTCGCTGCACACGCCGCTTACTGCTGAAACACGCCACATTCTAGATGCCGCGCGCTTAAGTAAGACAAAGCGCGGCGTTCGCATCGTCAATTGCGCTCGCGGCGGTCTGGTCGACGAAGCGGCGTTGGCCGACGCGTTGCTGGACGGGCAAGTCGCAGGTGCAGCGCTGGATGTTTTCGAAATCGAACCGCTGCCGCAAGAATCGCCTTTGCGCGGAGCGCCGAATATTGTGCTTACGCCGCATCTCGGCGCATCGACCGCGGAAGCTCAGGAGAGCGTGGGCATTGAAATTGCGCAATCGATCCGAGCCGTGCTGCTCGAAGGCACAATCCGTAACGCGGTGAACATGCCCAATCTCGATGCGAAGACGCTGGCAATCATCGGGCCGCATCTGCGTTTCGGCGAAAAGCTGGGTAAATTTCTATCGCAGATCGCGCCGAAGCGCGCGGAGTCGTTGAACATTAATTACAGCGGCAAGGTGAATGAAGTTGATACGACAGCGATCACGCGCGCAGCGCTGAAAGGATTTCTGCAAATCGCCGGTGGCAGCGAAATCAACGAAGTGAATGCACCCGCGTTTGCCGAAACGCTTGGTTTGAAGGTGAGCGAATCAAGGCTGAGCGCGCCTGGCGATTACACGGACATGCTCGAAGTCTCCGCCGCTGGCGAGGGCAGAACCGTTTCAGTGGGTGGCGCATTCTTCGGGGCGACGCCGCGAATTGTGAGCATCAACAGCCGACCAGTCGAAGCTCGACCGCAAGGAGTGGTACTCGTGCTGGAGAACACAGATCGGCCCGGAATTGTCGGGCGGATTGGAACGCTGCTTGGCGAGCATGGCGTTAACATCGCCACGATGTCGCTCAGCCGAAATCAGGCCGGCGGCACCGCGCTCACGGTGTTGAATCTCGACACGGCTCCGAGTGAAGAGTTGCTGCGTGAAATCCATGCGAGTGAGGACATTCAGTCCGCGCAAGTAATCCAATTGTAGCGATTTTTTCTGGGAGCGCACGCGCCCTCGCGTGCAGCGACTGGCGCCCTCGCCAATCGGCGAGGTTAGTCGCATTGAGCTGGGAATCGGAGCTTTTGGGGAATAGTTTCCGGCGAGGGCGCCGGAAACAACACGCGAGGCGCGTATGCTCCCCAGAGTTGTAGCCTTGCGCTGGGAGCGCGCTCCACAGAAATGTGGCTAACGAATCATTGTTTCGTTTCAAACCAATTTGCTTGCCGAGTGCGAATCAACTCCATACAACTCGACATATGGACTTCGGCGCTCATTCAATCATTTGGACTATTCTTGTTGGTCTTGTCATCGGTGCGATCGCGAAACTGCTGATGCCGGGAAGAGATCCTGGCGGCTGCATCATCACGATTCTACTCGGCATCGCTGGCGCATTCGTTGGGACATGGATCGGTCGCGTCTTTGCGGGCGAGAATTACGTCGCCGGCTGGATCATGTCAGTCATCGGCGCCATGATCCTGTTGCTGCTGTATCGCTTCATTTTTAAACGCGGCACGTAGGTAACGAAATCACGCTGCGATGTCCGGACGGCGCAGCGCGCCGTCTTTACCAGCTTCCCGCATTGATCCTGCATCGCGGGTTTGCTCTGCGCAGCGAACGCGACATTGTCATTTCTCAATGGCCGCGCCGAAAAGAACGCTCGTTATCGTTGCGTTCGCCGCGTTGTACGTGATTTGGGGGTCGACTTATCTCGGGATCAAATTCTCGATCGAAACGATCCCGCCATTCTTAATGGCAGGCACGCGGTTCGTGTTAGCGGGGCTGATCATGTATGCGATTGCCTGGTCACAGGGGATAGCCAAATCGAATTGGGCGAATTGGCGGACGTCCTTCATCATCGGAGCGTGTTTGCTGCTCGGGGGCAATGGCGGCGTGACGATCTCAGAACAATACATCGACTCCGGATTGGCGGCGTTGATCGTGGCAATTGTTCCGATTTATATCGTGTTGTTGGGATGGGCCGCGGGAATGGCACCGCGACCGACGCCAATCATGTGGACGGGGCTCGCCGGGGGTTTTGTTGGAGTGGGAATTTTATTTGGACCGGGGCTGCATTTTCACTCCGTCGGCGGACGAAATCCTGCGATCGGAATATCGATCCTGCTTGTCACAAGTTTCATTTGGTCGGCCGGCTCGCTTTACTCGCGCGCGGCGAAACACGCAGCCTCACCATTCCTCACTGCTGCTCAACAAATGATCTGCGGCGGAATTTTGCTTTTGATTGCAGGCGTCGTCACCGGCGAACTGCCGCGGTTTCATCCCGGTTCTGTTTCCATGTTGTCGCTCGGGTCATTTGTTTATCTCGTAATCATCGGCGCCGTCGTCGGATATACGGCTTACATTTGGCTGCTGCGTCACTGCGATCCAGCGAAGGTCGCTACTTACGCGTATGTCAACCCGATTGTCGCCGTCCTGCTTGGCACTTTCTTTGCAGGCGAAACCGTCACCGTACGCACATTGATTGCCGCTGCTCTCATTATCGGTTCAGTGGCGCTCATAATCACAGCGCAGCAGCTGCGAGCGCGTGTCGAGCCGGCTTTGAGCGCTGCGCTGGAACCTGCTGATTGAACGCCAAGACGGTGATTCCGGGGAGCGCACGCGCCCTCGCGTGCAGATTTCGGCGCCCTCGCCGAAATCCCTGCTGACGCACCGCAGCTCAGGTGACCTCCGCTGCTGCCGGGCGATTGGCGAGGCGCCAATCGCAGCACGCGAGGGCGCGTGCGCTCCCCAGATGATAACGCAGCGCGCAAGTTGGAAACCGCCCCTCCTTGCGCTTTAATGCGGCATGGCCGCCGAGCAGAAAGATCATGAGCAAACGATCGACGCTGCAAGGCGCAATTGGCGGGCTGAAGTAGAGACCGCGCAAACTTACCGTGATCTCGCCGAACGCGAACGCGATGAAAAACGCAAAGGCATTCTTTTGCGCATGGCAGAAGCGGAGGAGCGTCATGCGCAGCGTTGGGAAGCAAAACTAAAGGAACTCGGTGCCGACGCGCCTGTTTACAGCGACACCATTGGCCGACGTCTAAATCGATGGTGGAACAAGATCGCCGGAGCGGAAATTGCCATTCGCCGGATGGAAGCAGTGGAAGAACGGCAGGAAGCAGAATTTCACGATCAAGCGCAGCGCGCTTTCGCCGGCGAAAAGGACGTTCAGGAATTTCTGCGCAAAAGTGCGCTTGAAGAGAAAGCGCATGCGCGAGTGCTGAGCACGATGGTGCCGTCAGTGAACCCGCGCACTGCGCTTGATAAGATCCTGAAGCGCGAACGCTGGCACGGACGCGGCGGAAGTTGGGTGGCCGACGCGATTTACGGCGCAAATGATGGGCTTGGGGCGGTGTTTGGAATTGTTTCGGGCGTCGCCGGTGCCACAAATAATCAGCAGCATTTCATTTTGATTTCCGGCCTTGCGGGCATGCTCGCTTCCACTCTGTCGATGGGCGCAGGCGCGTATCTTGCCGCAAAAAGTGAAGCGGAAGTGTACGAAGCGGAAATCTCACGGGAGCGCGCCGAAGTGGAAGAGAATCCTGAAGAAGAGATCGAAGAAATGTCGCTCTTCTATCAATTACAGGGATTCACTCCTGAAGAATCGCAGAAAATGGCCGAGCGCCTGGCGGAACAACCCGAGCAATTCGTGCAGGTGATGGCGCAAAGCGAGCTCGGCCTATCCGAGCATCGATTTCCGAATCATTGGACCGCTGCTTTTTCAGCCGGTATTTCCACCGCGATCGGCGCCTTTGTTCCTATCATTCCGTTCTTTTTCTCAGGCGGTCTCGATGCCGTCATCGCTTCGTTCGGCATCAGTCTGGTCGCGCATTTTGCCGTCGGCGCTCTGAAATCGTTGATCACCATCCGTTCGTGGTGGGCGTCAGGCTTGGAGATGACTTGGATTGGCGTCATCGTCGCGGTCGTCACTTACGGGCTGGGACTTGCGTTTGGCTCTTTCGGT
>DASXYB010000159.1:0-7570 GCA_036502745.1 Candidatus Udaeobacter sp. | reverse complement strand
GTGATCTGAACAAATGGCCGCCACTTCGGCCGCTTAGGCTTGCGGATCAAGCCCATGTGCGCTTCGCGCGGAAGCCGGTTGCCTTTCCGCGTGTTGCACGGAATACACGAGCAAACCACGTTTTCCCAAGTCGTCGTCCCGCCCCGGTCGCGCGGCACGACATGATCCAGGTTAAGCTCCATGCGATCGAAGAGTTGGCCGCAGTACTGGCAGGTGTTCTTGTCCCGCTCAAACACATTGTGTCGGGTGAATTTCACTTCTTTTTTCGGAAGGCGATCGAACACAAGCAACACAATCACCCGCGGGATCCGAATCTTGAACGAGATGGTCGTAACTAATTCATGATCGGGTGCGTGGGTCGACAAATCGCGCCAGCTTTCGAAATCATGGGTCGAAAAGTTGTTTGCATCGTCCGAAGAAACGATCTGGGCGTGCCCTGCGTATACGAGCGAAAACGCGCGGCGAGCAGAGCAGATGTTCACTGCCTGCCAAAGCCGGTTCAGCACCAAAACCTGACTGTTCAATAACGTGTGCAAGTCTGGGATCGGTAACCGCGTTATAGCCCGCCTTTTGCGGACTTCCGCGTAAATTTTGGCCGACGCTATCACCAGCCGTTTTCCCTGTCAATGTGAGCGGAAGGCGCTGGACATTGCTGCATATGACTTCGCTGCTTTGCATTCGCGCTCATTCGTGTCGATTCGTGGTGGTATGAACGCACAATTTCCTGACGAGGAAACGCAGTCCGGAGAATTCAAACGCCAGGAGGACGCGTTCCGCGAGTGCATCTCAAAGGACGGTTCCACAGCTTATGCTGCCGAGGCAGGTCGCTATCATCTTTATGTTTCGTTAGCATGTCCATGGGCAAGTCGTACGGTCATCGTTCGGAAACTAAAAGGACTCGAAGACGCGGTCGGCTTGACCGTAGTTGATCCGGTTCGAGATGACTTAGGCTGGGCGTTTCGCGATACTTCTGGCGAGATCCAGCCTGGCGCGCCGTTTGAATCCACCGATCCGATCAATGGCTTTCAATTCTTGAGTGAAGCGTACAGAGCTACCGATGCCGAATATCACGAGCGCGTCACTGTGCCAGTCCTCTGGGACATCAAAACAAAGCGGATCGTGAATAATTGCGAGGACGACATCTGCCGGATGTTCAACAACGTGTTTACCGACTTTGCCCAAAATAAAACCGTCGATCTTTTCCCAAAACAAATCCAAGCCGACCACGCGAAGCTCTCCCATTTTATTTACGAAAACGTCAACAATGGCGTTTACAGAGCAGGATTCGCCACGCGCCAGCGTCCATACGAACGCGCCTGCCGCAGAGTTTTCGAAGCGCTTGATGAGCTCGAACAGCGTTTGTCGAAAAACCGATATCTATTCCCGAACCGGGTTGTCGAGGCGGACTGGCGATTATTTTGCACGCTCGTGCGCTTTGACTCGGTTTATCACGGCCATTTCAAATGCAACCTGCGGCGCATCATCGATTATCCAAACCTGCAAGGCTACCTGATGGACTTGTACCAGCAGCCCGGCATCGCCGAGACGGTCAACCTCGACCACATCAAGCGCCATTACTACATGACGCACACAACGATCAACCCGACCCGCATCGTTCCCATTGGTCCGCTGCTCGACCTAACGAAACCGCACGGTCGCGAAAGATTGAACTAAGGCAGTTGCCACGACAGCAATTCTTTATAGAATCGTGCGCTTCAGCCTCAACCGACTATGATCTTCTTCGCCTTTGATATCCTTACCGCCGGCGTACCACTATCGATGGTCTGTGCGGTGATTGGTCTTGCCGCCGCGTTTTATTTGATCGGCGTGGTTGTTCGATCCCCCGCAGGCAATCAACGGATGCAAGAAATCTCTGGAGCCGTTCAGGAAGGCGCCAAAGCGTACCTGAATCGACAGGTGATCACCATCAGCTTTATCGCCGTAATCATTTTCATTTTACTTTTCATTTTTAAAGATCGTCCGACGGCCATTGGATTTGTGATCGGTGCGTTTTGTTCCCTTTCGGCCGGTTTCATTGGAATGCGTATCGCCGTGGTGGCCAACGTGCGAACAACGCAAGCCGCAACAGAGTCGATGAACAAGGCCATGCGAATGGCCTTCAACGGAGGCGCCGTCACTGGCCTACTCGTAGTGGGGCTCGCGCTTCTGTCGGTATCAATCTTCTACACTCTCGTCGCACGTATCGCCGGCGCGCACATGGCGATCAACAGTCTGGTTGGCCTCGCCCTCGGGGCTAGTCTCATCAGCGTGTTCGCGCGACTCGGCGGCGGGATCTACACCAAGGCGGCGGACGTCGGCGCGGATCTTGTGGGCAAGATCGAGCAAGGTCTTGAAGAAGATGATCCGCGCAATCCCGCAACGATCGCAGATAACGTCGGCGACAATGTAGGCGATTGCGCGGGCATGGCGGCCGATGTGTTTGAAACGTATGCAGTGAGCTTGATCGGCGCCATTCTTGTCGGCGCACTGACGTTACCGAACAACCCGGCGGCTGTGATCTACCCGTTCGTGCTCGGAGGAATTTCCGTGCTTGGCGCGATCCTGGGCGTGCTGTTCGTGAACTTTGCCGGCGGAAAACCGTCCAATGTGTTGATGGGTGGCGTAATCACAAGCGCGATCGTTTCGGCCGTACTCTTCTGGCCGGCCACGCATTACCTGTTTCCGAGTGGAGTGATGATCGCCGGCGTAATGCGCTCACCGACTCAACTGTATTGGGCATCGCTCGTGGGTATCATAATGACAGCCGTAGTCGTGGCTATCACCAATTACTATACGTCCATGCATTTTCGGCCCGTGCAAAAGATTGCCCGCGCATCAGAGACCGGTCATGCAACGAATATCATCGCGGGCCTCGCTGTTGGTCAGCACGCCACCGCCCTGCCGGTAGGCTTCATCGCAATTGCCATCTTGCTGAGCTTTCATTTTGGCGGGCTTTATGGAATCGCAATCGCAGTGATGGCGATGTTGTCGATGGCCGGGATCATCATCTCGCTTGATTCGTTCGGTCCGATTACCGACAACGCGGGCGGCATCGCAGTAATGAGCAAGTTGCCGACCGAAGTACGCAATGTCACCGATCAACTCGACGCGGTAGGCAACACGATGAAAGCCGTGACCAAAGGATACGCCATTGCCTCAGCCGGTCTCGCAGCGCTCGTTTTATTTGGCTCGTACGTACAGGAGCTCAAGGCACACGTGACGCGCAATGGCCAGCCGTTCGTATTTGAGTTTTCGCTCACCGATCCAAAAGTAATTATCGGTTTGTTTCTCGGTGGATTGCTTCCGTTCATCTTCACCGCCTTCAGCATGGACGCCGTGGGCAAAGCCGCCGGCGCCGTTGTTCGCGAAGTGCGGCGGCAGCTGCAGGCGCATCCCGGCATCATGACCGGGAAAGACACGCCCGAGTACGGCACATGCGTGGATATCGTGACCAAAGCAGCATTGCGCGAAATGATTGTACCCGCGCTGCTGCCGTTGATTTTCGTGGTGGCGGTGGCGGTGATTCCGCAACTCGGCCCGGTCGTGCTGGGGGGACTCCTGGTGGGAACGATCGTCACCGGCTTGTTTATTGCCATCGCCATGACCTCCGGCGGCGGCGCGTGGGACAACGCGAAAAAATTCATCGAAGAAGGGAATCTCGGTGGCAAAGGTTCTTTTGCTCACGCCGCAGCGATCACCGGCGACACCGTGGGTGATCCGTACAAAGACACGGCGGGACCCGCGATCAATCCGATGATCAAAGTCGTGAATATTCTCGCGATTTTAATCATTCCGATTTTCTTTTAGGCAAGGTCGAGCAGCTGCTTTCGAAAAAACGAACTGCTGCTCTTGATTTAGCTTGCTTTAAGCGAACGTACCGAGCAGTTTTCTTCCCCCCACAATGCCTCGCGTCTTAATCATTGAAGACGATGCCGAGAACCGGCGCGCAATGGCGCAATTTTTCACGCGCGAAGACTGGAAGGTTTTGGAAGCAAAAGACGGTGATGCGGGCCTGGAGCTGGCCTTACACAATCGGCCGGAGCTGATCCTGTGCGATTTGTTAATGCCAAAGTCGAACGGTTTTGAGGTGTGCCGCGCCATTCGCGAGCAGCTGCAACCAACCAAAATCATCGTCGTGTCGGGCCGCGATTACGGAGTCGATCGAACCAGCGCTCTTGAAGCAGGCGCAGATGAATATCTGCTCAAACCGGTTACCTGGGAACTGCTCTCCGGCACGATCGACCGGCTCCTACCTGAAATTCCGCGCCGTCCCGAACCAAAATCTGTACCGGAACGTGAATCGGTCCCCGCGCGAATAAGGCTTTGGGGCGTTCGCGGTTCAATTCCGGTTCCTGGAAAGAGCACCGTACGTTATGGCGGAAACACCAGTTGTGTTGAAGTACGCGCGGACGGCGAGATCATCATCCTCGATGCCGGTTCCGGGATTCGTCTGCTCGGTCTCGCTTTGGACAAAGAATTCGGACCTCGGTCCATGAGGTTGACTCTTTTGATCTCACACACTCACTGGGATCATATCCAGGGACTGCCTTTCTTTTCTCCCGCGTACAATCAGAAGAATCTCATCCGCGTCTTGGGTTATGAAGGCGCTCGCGCTGGTTTGGCAAAGATTCTCGCCAGCCAAATGGAGACACCGTTTTTCCCAGTCACCTTACGCCAACTCCCAAGCCACCTGGCGATCGAGGAGCTCAAAGAGATGGAGTTTCGAGTCGGGCGCGTCGAGGTGCGATCCAAGTTTGCCAATCATCCGGGAATTTGCGTTGGTTATCGCCTCGCGACGAGCTCAGGATCCATCGCCTACTTTCCCGACAATGAACCATACGAGGAACTCAAGCTGCTATTGGCGACGCGCGATGGAATCACCGAGGAAGAAGCGCGGGACTTCGCCGGGGCAGAGCGCGGAAAGATGGTCGATTTTCTCCAGGGTTGCGACGTCGCAATCATGGATACGCAATATACCGAGGCGGAATACGCGAAGCACGTTGGCTGGGGCCACAGTTCAGTGGAGAGCGTCGTTTCACTGGCGCTCGATGCAAATGTGGGCAGGCTCGTTCTGTTCCATCACGATCCGAATCACGACGACCAGATGATCGACAAAATGGTTGAACACGCACGCGCGTTCGTGGCAGAAAGCGGGAAGTCTTTGAGGGTCGACGCCGCTCGAGAAGGCGCCGAAGTTGTGCTCGACGCCAAAGTTCCGGCATAATTGACGCTCGCGCCTCCGGCGACTCTGCTCTACTTGCAGTCCGACGGCGCGCCCTTAATTTTCTGGCCTCGTTGCCTCGTAGTGTAATGGTAGCACTAGAGACTCTGAATCTCTCTGTCTAGGTTCGAATCCTAGCGAGGCAGCCAAGCTAACACGCGTTTCAAGTCACGATTCAGTCACAGATTGCGGATGCTTTTCACGGGTCCTTCCTGCGGAGTTCCCAATAGAAGGAAATTCTCGGCTTCTGGGAAACAGCGGGGGCTAAGGCGCTAAAGCGTACGAGTTGGGATAAACACTCGAGTTGCGACGGTCCGATGCACGAGCCGCACTGACCAGCAAGAAAAGCCACATCATCGCACCAGTGGGCTCAAATTTTTTGCCTTAGCGAATGCCGCAAATGCAACGGCAGCCGCCGCGGTACGGTTTTTGACCTCGAGTTTACACAAGATGTGTTCGACATGCTTGCAGATCGTCCCGGTGCATGCGCTGAGGATCACGCCGATTTCATAGTTCGTTTTGCCTTGGGCGATCCAAATCAGAACCTCCGTTTCCCGCGAGGTAAGACCGAGTGAACCGAGCGGGCTTTCCATCACCATTAATTCAGTCTTTTTTCTTTTTCTTAGTGAAGGTTTCATCTGGCTGTTCATTTTAGACAACGCCGGGAGCAGGCGATTGCGGAGAATGTGGGCATCCTTGCTGCTGTTATTCTGGTGGGGGAAAGATTGCGCTCTCGTGAGTTCTCGTGATTGACACTCATTGAGACCGGCTCGCTATATACGCCTCCTATGCGTGGTTACGGCGGACGTCAAGAAGAGTTTACAGTCACGTTTTTGTAATATACGATCTGCTTACTTCAGCACCTGTTTTGATCGCCTGCGAAAAAGAACCTGTAAGAAGCTGCCAATGCCAAAACCCAAAAAGAACAAAAACAAAGCGAAGCTCAATCTGACAGTCCGTGATGAGCAGCGAAACAAATTGGAACAAATGGCCTCTTTAGAGAACCGGTCGGTCTCCAATCTCATCGAGGTTATGGCCGACGAACGCTGGGATCGATTGGCCGAGCGGCAGGGCGTTGCGTACGCTAAAACCGTCGCGGACGCGATGAACCTCAAGGTCGACATGGATAATCCAGCCGACCGCGAGAAATTGCGCCGAGCAGTTCTCGATCTCGTCGCAGGCAGAAAAAGGCCAAAGTAAAAACGGCTTGGCTGAAATTCTCCTGGTCTCTTCTGACAACATTTTGTCAGAAAGCGACGAAAAGATTTTACCCGTTGGGACCACGACAACACCGCGACATCGTGCTCCGGGAGCTTAAGCGCATAGAGGACTTGCTGGGCTATTGAAGAAAGCCGCAGAACCCGACGAGGCATTTGCGCCTATTCAGTCGGTTCTGGGCACGTAACCACAAAATCAATTCAAAGCATCTTGAGTAGGTCACAAGCAAAAGTTGTTCGCGGGCGATTCAAGGAATGTGAGCTCGCTCGGAACATATGAGAAGACGACGGCGCGAAAGCTTAACGTTCCAATGAATGGCAGTCTGGTTGTAATCTCTCGACATGAGCCCTCGCCTGCCTACTATCTAGGGCTCGCGGGAAAACTAATGGTAAAACATCTGTCGAATTTATCTTGCAGTGTAACGCCGATCAACGCCACAACTGTTTGTTGACAGATGTTTCACTTGTTTAACCTCCCGCAAGAAAATACCTAAATGAAAAAAAGAACCAAAATCTCCCTAAGAACAAAAATCTATCTGACAATTGCCGGGCTGTTCGCGCTTACAGGCGCGCTTTACGCCGCTACTCCACTTTTCTTCGCCCCATTTAACGGAGCCACAGGCGTAGCGATTTCCCCGAATAATCTGTACGCGACCGCGTGGTGCGACCAAAGTTTTAATGCGTTCGACTGCATGGGCAATAGGACAGTGTTGGGCATGATTCCCTTTGGGAACGAGCAGTGCATTGAAAAATACCTGGACATCGCTCCAAGGCAGTCCATCCAGGCCGGGTTTACTCCGACCGACGTTTTCATCACAGAAGGCCAGAACATCTATAGGTATAGTGTTTCGTCAGGTACCATTACCTTCTTTGCGCAGGTGGGATGCCCCTTCTCGGACCATAGCTCGCTTACGTTCGACAAAGTGGGCACCTTTGGCTACAAAATGATTGTAGCGTGCGAGAACGGCCCCATCTGGACGGTTGACGGGAGTGGAACTGTCACCTTCATCGCGAGCACGACCAACGCACAGCATACCGACCCCACGCACCCTGAAGGACCAGCTGTAGCACCGCTAAGCTTCGGGCCTCTGGGCGGTCAGATCCTGGTGGGCGATGAGACCCTCGATCAGGT
>DASXYB010000158.1:0-8538 GCA_036502745.1 Candidatus Udaeobacter sp. | reverse complement strand
TAGATCGAGAATGCGTTTGGGACTCGCCACGTCGAGTTCAAGCTGGCGGATTCGCCGGATGTTAACTCCAATCCAGCGGTCTAGATCCAGGTATTTGGGCCAATCCGCGCCGGCATCTGCGACGGCGTATCGCCGGCGAATGTGTTCGAACTCTACCGGATTGATTGTCTCAATGACGCGCTTTATCTCTAGCGGGAAGCGATTGGCGCGTAGCACTCTGAGGGTACGTTTTCTCGCGCTAGCCAGGCTCTGGCCGTCGACCAGCTTTTGTATTTTATGGCGAAACTGCACAGCTCACACCTTGTAGCGAAGCACAATAATTTCAATTAAGCTTTGAACGCATGAGCGTGTGGAAGAAATTTCTGTGGATCGCCGTGGCAGCATTGGGCACATGGGCAGTTGCGATCCTGGGGCTTTCGCGGGGAGAAAAGATCAGTGCGCTCTGGATCGTCATCGCCGGCTTTTGCGCCTTATCGATCAGCTACCGTTTTTACAGCAAATGGCTGGCGACCAAAGTGCTCGTTCTAAATGAGCAACGCGCGACACCCGCAGTTTTGCGAAATGACAACAAGGACTATGTGCCAACGAATCGCTGGATGGTTTTTGGTCATCATTTCGCCGCGATCGCCGGGCCCGGGCCGCTGGTCGGCCCCGTGCTTGCCGCGCAGTTTGGTTTTTTACCTGGCACTCTCTGGATCTTGATCGGTGCGACTCTGGGCGGCGGTGTGCATGACATGATTGTTCTATTCGCCTCGATCCGGCGCGGCGGAAAAACGCTGGGGCAAATGGTGAAGGAAGAGATCGGACCCGGCGTGGGTGTGCTCGCACTGGTTAGCGTGCTCGCCATCATGATCATTTTGCTCGCGGTTCTTGCACTGGTTGTGGTTCAAGCGCTGGCGCAGAGTCCCTGGGGCGTTTTCACAATCGCCGTGACGATTCCTCTAGCGCTGGTCATGGGGATCGCGTTGCGCACAGCAAAAGTGAGCGTTCTCGCGGTCACAATTTTCGGGTTACTCGGCCTCGCATTCGGCGTTTGGGGTGGACAATTTCTCGGCCATTTTCCCGCGATCGAAGCCTGGTTTCGTCAGGACCAGAAATGGCTGGCCTGGGCAATTATGATCTACGGACTCGCGGCATCGATTTTGCCGGTCTGGATGTTGCTTACACCGCGCGATTACCTCAGCACGTTTTTGAAACTTGGCACAGTGGCCATGCTCGCGGTCGCCGTTGTGCTGATCAATCCGACTCTGCAAATGCCAGCGATTACAAAATTCATCGACGGCAGCGGCCTTGTGTTCGCTGGACCGGTGTTTCCCTTCGTCTGCATCACCATTGCTTGCGGCGCCGTTTCCGGGTTTCATTCGCTGATTGCTTCCGGCACGACGCCGAAAATGATCAGGCGCGAGTCGCGTGTCCGCATCATCGGTTACGGCGCGATGATAACCGAAATGATGGTCGCGTTGATGGCAATGATCGCGGCCTGCGTTTTGGAACCGGGAGAATATTTCGCGATCAACACAAAAGGAACGCCAACTGAAGTTGTAGCAAAAGCTTTGGCGGCCGGCTTTCCAGTGACGGAACAACAAATGCAAACGCTCGCCGCGGACCTTGGCGAGTCCACAATGTTCAACCGCGCTGGTGGCGCGCCGACATTTGCTGTCGGCATGGCCCACATGTTCGCGCGAGTCTCTGCCAAACCGGCGGCGCTGGCGCTCTGGTATCACTTCGCCATCATGTTCGAAGCGCTTTTCATCCTAACGACGATCGACGCCGGGACGCGTGTTGGACGATTTCTTCTTCAGGATGTTTTGGGTAATGTGTGGCGACCGCTCGGCAACACGCGTTCGTGGAGCGCAAACTTTCTAGCCAGCGTGTTGCTGGTTGCGGCATGGGGCTGGTTTTTGTATGAAGGCGTCATCGATCCTCTTGGCGGCATCAACTCACTTTGGCCGCTCTTCGGACTTGCCAATCAGTTGCTCTCGGTAATCGCGCTTTGTCTTGGCACGACGCTCTTAATCAAAATGCACAAGGCGAGATATGTCTTCATCACGCTTGTACCGTTAAGCTTCATGTGTGCCGTCACTTTCTCGGCTGGTTACCTCAAAGTTTTTTCGCCCGATCCGAAACTTGGTTTTTTGAGCGGCGCGCGATCACTCCTGGCTCAAGCATCAATTCTATCGGACACCGGTAAGGCAGCTGAACTGACAAGGCAGGCAGGCGTGTGGCGCTTTGACGCGTTCGTTGCAGGCTTCTTTCTCGTGCTCGTAGCCGCGATCGTGCTCGGCTCAGCACGACAATGGTGGCAACTCATACGCGGAAGCAGGCGAATCGTCCTGCACGAGACCGAGTTTGTACCGGTTACGCCAGCACAGCTCGCGCAGTTTTAATTAATACAAGTCTTGCCGACGATGGCCTAACGATGGGATGCGTCGGCGCACGGACTGCACAAGCTTTTCTGAAATATCGGCGTGAATCACTTCTTCGCGATCTGGTGATGCGGCTGCGATCACCACTCCGCGTGGATCAATGATCGCCGAGTTACCGCAGAACCATAGGTCGTCATCTTTCCCAACGCGGTTCGACGCGATCATGTAACTTTGATTCTCGATTCCGCGCGCTTGCGCGAGCACACGAAAGTGTTCGTCACGTGGAAACGGCCACGCGGAGGAAACAACAAAAGCGCCGACGTTCTGCTCGGTGGCGAGTTTTCGGTACATCTCAGGAAACCGCAGATCATAACAGATGCTGAATCCAAAGCGCAGATCGCCGAGCGCAAAGCTTGCGAACGTAGCGCCCGGCGCAAAGCAGGTTTGTTCTTCTACGGGCGCAACGGCATACAAATGAATCTTGCGATATTTCGCGACGATGTCGCCCTTCGCATCAACCAGAACTTGGGAATTATAGATTGATGATCCATCGCGTTCGGATACGCCAGTGACGATGGCAATGGAGACTTTGATCGCGATCTGTTGAAGGCTGGCGACAAAGCCGGTTTTCCAATGATCGGCGTGCTTCTGGATCACTGGCATTGAGTAACCAGTGTCAGTCATCTCTGGGAAAACGATTAGTTCGGCGCCAGCCGCCTTGGCCCGCCGGGAGAAATCCCGAATTTTCGAAAGATTTGCTTCCGGATCGCCAAGCGAGCACGAAATCTGGGCGACGGAAATTTTCATTCGGTTCTCACGATGTCATTCTGAGCGAAGCGAAGAATCTCAGATCCTGTTAGCCGACCTTCTACAGAAATAGTCAGAGATGTTTCGGTTCGCTCAACATGACACGGCTATTTAATAGAGCCTCACGCAGCAATCGGCCTGCGATATCCGAAAAACTCTCGCTTCATAATCAGCTCCGCCACTTCCGGCGGAACCATTTGCTGCCATCTCCCGTCGCCGGACTGCAACTTTGCCAGCACGTCAGGTGGCTGAATGCGTAAATACTCAGGATGATAATCTGTGATCTCCTGGACGTACTGATTGTCGATGAGGTACTGAAATAACGAGCGAAGATTCGCGGCGACTTTGACTTCCGTTGCTGTGACAATTTTTCCAGTCGCTTCGTCGATGCGCGGGTAAACGTAAAGCTTTAGTCCACCTTTAAACATTCTGCCGAGCGCCTCGAGGATTCCACCCTCCAAATTCGTATAATATTTTTCGTTCAGAATTTCGATCAAGCTGGGCACGCCCATGACAAGACCGATCGCTCTGTTGGTGTAACGGAAGAGATAGGCCGCGAGTCGATAGTATTCGCCGAACTTCGAAATCAGGACGGTTCGCCCCAACGCCCGAAGAATATCGACGCGAGCAAGAAAATCGGCGTGATTAAGTTCGCCGTCCGCGCGCAAATTCTCGAGCGTCATCTCCATGAGCACTTCTATATCGTTCTCGCAACAATCGCAGTGCTTGAGAAATACGCGGCGTGCGCCATCCAGCATGTCGTTCGTTGCGTACGTGACGGGTCGAAAACTGCCGCGCTCAACGAGGATTGCTTTCTTGTAAAAAACTTCGGCAGGCTGAACCGTCTCGCCGTCTGCTTTGAACATCACTGCGTCCGTCAGGCCCTGGCTAACTAACTGCAAACTCATCAATCGATTATCAACGGTTTGAAAGAGAGGTCCGGAAAATTTGATCATGTCCACTTCAATTCGTCCGGGCGGCAGATTCTCTTGAAGTGACGAAATCAGTTTTTCCGGCTGCCGACAATAGAATGCGCCGTGAAGAAGATTCACCCCGATCACGCCTAGAGCTTCTTGTTGCTCCACGTTTGCTTTGTCGAGTAGCCGGACGTGGATGATGATCTGGCTTGGCTGCGTGCGCGGTTGAGACTGAAACCGCACGCCTAACCAGCCGTGCGATTCATTACGTTCTTTGAAACTGCGCGCCGCGACCGTATCGGCGAAGACAAAGAACGTTTTCTCGGCGCCAAATTTTCGATCCAGGCGTTCGATCAGAAGATCGTACTCGTGGTCGAGCATCGTTTGTAGCCGGACACGGCTGACGTAGCGGTCAGCGTGTCCGTAAATGGCGTCACTGAACGTCATGTCATAGGCAGACATCGTCTTGGCGATTGTTCCGGCTGCGCCGCCAACGCGAAAGAATCTGCGCGCTACCTCCTGTCCTGCGCCAATTTCAGCGAAGGTGCCATACTTCGTTGAATCCAAGTTGATATGGAGAGCCTTCTCGTCAGTACCAATCTCCATCTGCGGATTCATATAATTTCTCTACCGGCGATTGACGGCGGCTGCAAACGCGACGCCGACATTCCGGGGAGCGCACGCGTCCTCGCGTACAATCATTGGCGCCCTAGCCAATCTGCGGAGCGATTGCAACATCAAGCGGCTGGTATGCGTTTGCAGGGTTTGCCGCGAGGGCGCGGCAATCAGCACGCGAGGCGCGTGCGCTCCCCGGAAATTATAGCCGCACCTGCTCGGCGTTTTTTGTCTGAATCCAGCCGCGCAAATCATTCGGCAGCGCGGCGTACATCCAATCGCCGCGCGTGCTTAAAATCTTTATTTCGCTGCCGGGCGGCAACGCCAGAACGCTGTTCGCGCTGTCCGCTGTTGCGAGGCGCGCCTGGACATCATTGCCCGTGACGATAGCGAGAGTGCGTCCTTTGCTCCCTCTGTCCAGCGTGTAAACCGCCAAGACAGCTGCAGCGCACATCACCAGGCACAAAATGGACAAAGACATTAGCGCAGCGGATCTGCGACGCGCGAGAATCAGGGTGACAATTCCAAAAATTCCCAGCCACAAAGCAACCGCTGCCGCGATGCTGTATTGATTGATACTCGCGAATTGAAGGTATCGCTCCAGTCTGGTCGGTTGCAGTTCCAGCGCGCGCGCCTCGTCGCGGGCAATCCGCAAATTAGCGCTGGCCTCTGGATGATGCGGGTCCAACGCGAGAGTGCGTTCGTAATTCAAAATCGCGCGGCCGAAGTCGCGCGTGCGAAAATATGCGTTTCCCAGATCGTAAAACAGATTTGCGTTCCACTGACCTGCGTGAATCAACGCCTCGTAATCGGCGACCGCTTCTTTGAAATGACCCTGCGCGTATTCCTGGTTCGCTTTGTTGAATTGTAAATCCGGTTCTCCGAAAGCGGACGTAACGATCCCCAGCACGCACAAAAAAATCACAACCGTTCGATTCCTCATCCCGAGCAAAGCCGAGGGATTGCGTGGCATTACCGTTCCGCTGTTTCGCAAGATTCCTCCACTATGCTTCGCTTCGCTCGGTATGACGGTGCTCGGACTCATGCTTTCAAATTTTCAATCAGCTCCAGCACGTCGCGCCGTTTTTCCGGGGAGATACTTCCCGGGCCGTTGTGCGTTCCGCTGTATTGCCACTCGTCGTTTTGCTCGAACAGACGGCGAAGCCGATCGCGCGAATCAGTATCGAGCTTGAAAGTTTCCGCTGCAGTTTCCGCGTCCACGGCGTTTGGATCGACCCCCCGGCCAGGGGAGGCGAGCGCGGCTTTCAATCGAACAACTCGCGAGGCCTCGGCATAATATTCCCGTGGGGGCGTATCATCACGACGCAAGTTGTGCATCAGCTCGGCTGCTTCGTGCTGCAGCGCACCAATACGGCGTGCCTGGCGATCGTCCAATCTCGCTCGTCGAATCTTCCAACCAGCGAACACTAGCAGCGCCGCCAGCGGCAGCGATTGCGCAGCCCAGAAGCCGCGACGCATATAAAGGGGATGGAACGATTCAACGTTTCGCGACGGCTCGGTGAGTTGATACAAAATGTCCTGAGGCTTGCTTGAATTCGCAACCGGTTGGCGGCCGCGAGTGGCTGTAGCGGGCGCCGAAGAGGGTGGTTGAGCGGCCACGTTGGGTGCAGCAGCACCGCCTTGGACAGTGATTGGCATCGATTCGCTGTGCAGCGTCACGTATTGTTCTTTTGCCGGATCGAAATATGAAAATGCGAGAACTGGCAAACTTTGCTTATTCTCGTTAGGCGAGATCACCGTCTCGAAAGTCTTTGTGCCGCTAAGGCCAACTTCATCATCCTGTTTGAATTTGGAAGACGGCGGATATTTATGCCAGCCGCGATCATCTTCGAACAACGGCGCATTCACACGATCGAAATTGCCGCGTCCCGAAATTGTTGTTGTAACTGTGATCGGATCACCTACCTGCACGCTCTTTGGTTTCGCATCGGTTGCCATGGTAAAGCTTCCAATCGCTCCCGAGAAACTGGGCGGCGCATTTGCCGGTAGCGGTTTTACTTCAAGTGCTACAGGGTCACTGCTGATCTGGATGTCGCGACGTTCGCCCATTTGTGCAAACGGGTTCGAGAAAAATGGATCTGAAAACGGATCATCCTGGTCGAATAAGTCGAATGGCGAGCGCGAATGCGGCGCATTTCGTCTTCGCGGAACGACCACCTGCGCCTTTGCTTTCACGGGCCCGATTTGAAATTTCCCTGCTCGCGCCGCAGCAATGGCAGTTTTAAACGTCACCACTTCGAAAGGCCTGCCGTTGATAGTCTCTAAATTTTGTGACGACTGCTGCAATTTCTGTGCGGTAAATCCCTGGCCTGTGATGTCGGGCGGTTCAGTCAGCCTGGGATGAACACGCGCATCGAATCCCATTCTAATCTGGACTGGAACAATCTCGCCGACGTATGCGGTCTTCTTCGGCACGATCAATTCAGCGAAAACCAGATCGCCTGCGCTAGTGGACTGGCTTTGAGTGCTACGACCAGGCCGCGTCTTCGTCTGTTGACCGGGCGCATCAGAGACGTTTAACGCCAGTTCCGGAGTCCTGAGGACTTTTCCGCCGGCGAGAACTGTTTGCGGCGGAATCGTGAAGCGTCCTGCTCTCAGCGGCAGGATCGTATAATTGTAAGTCACGCTCGAGTTGGTCGAAAAGTTGTGTATTTCAAATTGTCGCGACGTTCCGGTAGAATGGATCTCCAAACCATCGATTGAAATTTCCTCCGGCGGCCGCGCATCGCCGGGACCTGTAACCTTGATTTGCAGATCCACAGTTTCACCGACAGTTGCCTCCGAGTTGCTCAAGACTGCCGTGACGCTGGGCGGATCGGCACTCGCGATTGGTGCGATCGCGATGACGGCGAGAAACGCGAGTAATATTCGGCGATCCATGAGATTTCCCTTAACTGCTAACAATCACTACCTACCAGTCGTTATAGACATGACGCTTTACTTTGCGTTCATCAAGTCGGACTCGCGCCTCTTCATCCTTCATCGATTCAAGTAGCGCCAGGGCCTGGCGTTCACTCATCTCGCCTTCTTTCTCCTGTTCAGCCTCCGCGGCCATTTGCTCGTTTTTGTCGGCCGGCTTCTGTGACTTGTCTCCTGCAGCGCCCTTCACGTCGCCGGCAAATTTCTTTTGCGGCGATTGAGCGGGGGTAGGGGAACCGTTTTCCTCTTCGCCCTCTCCCGGTGACGGCGACGGCATTTCGTTTTCGCCTTCGCCAGGGCTTGGTGATTGTTCAGCTTGTCGCTGTCCCGGCGACGGCGACGGCTGCTTGTCCTGCTGCTTTTCGGAGCCGGGCGATGGAGACGGAGTCTCGCCGGGCTGTTGTTGCTGTTTCTTTTGCGGTTCGTTTTTCGCCTGAGACTGATCCTTTTGCTGTTGTTCTTTTTTGTCTTTGTCGCTGCCTGATTTGTCTTGCGGCTGCTGGTTTTGCGCCTGCTGCTGATCCTTTTGATCCTGCTGGTTCGGGTTTTGCTGCTGTTGTTGTTGCTGCTGCTGATCTTTTTGATCTTTCTGTTGCTGCTGTTGTTGTTGGTCTTTCTGATTTTTCTGCTGCTGGTCTTTCTGTTGTTGGTCCTGGTTCTGTTGGTTCTGCTGTTTTTGCTGCTGGTCTTGCTTCTGGTTGTTCTTTTGCGGAGGCGTTGGGGAAGGGGATGGTTGTTGTTGCTGTTCCTTCTTGTTTTTTAACTCGTCGATCTTCTTTTTGACGTACTCGTAGTTGTCCTTCGCTTCTTTGTTTTGCGGATCCAGCTTTAAGGTTTGCTCGTAATGATCGAGCGCATTCGTCCAGTCACTTAGCTTTTTGTCGTCGCTTTTT
>DASXYB010000157.1:0-4679 GCA_036502745.1 Candidatus Udaeobacter sp. | reverse complement strand
GCGATGAAAGCCGGGAAGCTCGAAACCGCCGGAAAATACGAGGAAGCATTAAAGGTGTACGCACAAGCTATTGACTTGAAAGGTCGCTTTACGCCGTTCGTGTACCACAATCGCGGCATGTTATACCTTCACCGGGCAAAGGCTTCCCAGGATCGACAATCACGCATTGCCGACCTGCAACACGCGATCGATGACTTCCAGGCTTCCATTCGCCTGGGCGCGGCTTCCAAGGAAGAACTGAACCGTGGATTAGAAAAGGTTGCGACCAGAGCTAATCTCGACGAGGCAACCAAGCTACTCCGGGAAGCAACTCATCCATAGCAATGAAAAGAAACATTCTCATTCGGCTCTCGGTTGTTATTGGAATTCTCGCGCTCACCCGCAGCGTTTCGGGCGTGAGCTCGACGGACGAGCAGGTGAAGGATTTGGCGCAACGCTACGCGCAAGTGGAATCGCAACTGAGCCGCTCAGTCCATTACGTGAAGAAAGAAAACTCGGACGGCGGCACGACAATTGAGCAGGCATGGTTCAATGGCGCTGGCGATTTGATTAAGGTCGCGGTCGAGCGCACAAATTCGTCGGGACGCGAGCTAACGGAATATTTCTCGCCGGACTTCGAGCAGTACGGCCCAATCTTCGTCCTAAGGCGCAAAGAGACTGCTCAACCAGATGGCGCTACCCAGGTAGATGAATCGCGAAGGTACTTTGGCAGCGATGGTGAGCTAATTCGCGAGCTGCGAAAGAGCGGACGGTTCAAGCCCGGGGAGCCGCTGGATACGGCGCATATTCCGAATGTGATTGTCGATCTTTCGGAGAAGGCGAAGGGCAACCAGAATGAGCAAGAAAAATTCGATTTCGATGATCCCCAAAAGATTGCCGAATTGCTCCAACAATCGAGTCCGCCCGAGACCAATCCTTTTGCGAGCGTTACCGGTGATTCGGAGAAATTTCGCGTCATTCATCGGACGGCGTCACCGGACGGGCGTTATGCGATCGCTTTGGGATTTACGAAAGGGAAAATTGATTGGGAGACGCTCAAGGATCCAAACTCTCCCGGAACGTATTGGAAAGAGGAGTCCGCCCACGTTGATCCGAAATACGGGAAGACGGTCAATTATGTTGTCAATCTCACGACGCGCCGCATTCTCGGCACGACTGGCTGCGGCTATTTCGGAACGCGCGATAGCTATAACCACCGTGAATGTGAAGTTTTTTGGTCGCCCGATTCGAAAAACTTTGTTGAGCTTGACTCAGCAAAATGGAATTATCTGTCGTGCCGCGCCGGCCGAATCATGGCTGGGCCGAAGCTACTCGGCACTGTCGATCTTGGAAGATACGCCGAGAAAACGGCGTCTGGTTTTCTCGCGAAACACAAACACCCCAAGTATTATGGCAGGGTCGCTATCGGACTGGCCGGCGTGAACGATGACGGAATGATCGACCTTACCGTCGGCGCTGGATTCCTGTCCGAGGGCCAAGGCGAGCAAGATTTTGATTTAACGGAGCGGATTCGCCTTCGCGAAACACCTGCCGGTCTGCGTCTCGAAACCGTAAGTGTTCGCAAATCCCCGCAGGAATAGTCCATTAAAGAACTGAACCGCGGATTAGAAAAGGTTGCTACCAAAGCTAATCTCAACGAGGCAACCAAGCTACTACAGGAAGCAACTATCCATAGCGATGAAAAGAAACATTCTCATTCGGCTCGAACCGTGAACCAAAATCCTTTACAGAAGACGGTAAGGACGGTGGCTCTCCTTATTTGGCTTGTCATCCCGGTGACGCAAATTCACGCGCAAACGCAGGCGGCCATGAACGCGGAAGCGCGAGCGGACTTCAAGAAAGCCGATGCGGAACTGAACAAAACTTATGAAGCGATTTTGGTAAAGCTCCCAGATGCTCAGAGCAAGGAATTGCTGAAGCAAAGCCAGCGAGCATGGCTAGCCTTTCGAGATGCCGAGGCAGCGTTGGTAGCTGATCAGGCGCACGGCGGGACAATGGCGCCGACGCTCCGCTACGCGACGATGACCGAACTAACTCAACAGCGAATCAAACAACTGAAATCGCATCTCGAAGAATGAACTCGCGGCTACAATTCCATAACTGGCAAATCCTAGTTGGAGTTGTCTCGATTTACTGCTCCTTGGCGTGCTTATCGTTTAGTTCTTTGGCGCAGGAAGAACAAGAAGCGGAACTGATAACCGGCAAACAGTTTCCCGATGGGTTTGGCGTTGAGCGCTCAAGCCTCTCGCCCGACAAACGCTACGGGGTGCTCGCGCCCGATTCCGATCATTACGACGAGACCAAACACCAGAACAAACTCGTTGAAGTAGAGACCGGGCGCACAATAGCGCTGGTCGACGCGGAAACAGGACAGGCTGGATTCGTGAACCACGGCGGAATAGAGCCTGCGCGTTGGTCAGCGGATGGTTCCTTGTTGCTGTGGGAAGTGGCCGGCAAATGGTCGCCGCGGGCGCTTGTATTACTCAAGATTGAAGACGGCAAAGTAAAATGGCAGCGTGATTTATTGAAGGCGATTCTGACAAGAACCCGCAGGTTTTTGCCGAAGGGCTTTGGGGATTTCACCGGAATAGATGTTCAAGTCACCGGCAAAGAAGATGCACCGATCTCGCTGCCGTTAGCTATGCATGTTGAGTTCGACACGAACCCGAAACCGCTCGTGCCCCCGCCCAACTCCCATTACACGATGGAGGCTACCATAAATTCTGAGGGAAAATTGATCGTCAAAAGCTTCCGTAAGGAATGACTGCATATCAATGTCGCTTCTTGTTAGCAGTTTCCTTTCTCATCGCGGCCCCGTTTTCGAGAGCTGCGAACGACAACCCGGATCATTTTTACCTTTGCCACGAGAACTGAAGAAGAAATAGCAACTCACGTCGAGTCTTCGGGCCAGAGGGGTTTCTCGAAGAACAACTTCATCAACAGGTATCCGGAACATAGATCTACTCTCGCTAGAAATGGAGAGTCTTAGCAGCCTGAAGCAAGGGCATCGTTAAGGGATCAGTTTTTCGTCCTTTTCATGCGGCATCCAACGAGCTAAATAGTAGGTGCAATTCCGATGTGAAAGCGTTGCTGCTGGTCGCGTTTCTTCTTACTGGCGTTTTTCTTTGCTCGTCACTTGTAGCAGAGATGGCGCCCGCAGACGATTACAAGCTGCTCGATTCGACCACCGAAAAGGCGGTGTTGGTCCCGGGCACGCAGACGAGTGATGGCCATTACGCGCTCGCCTGGACGGTGCTCCCGAAGAAAAACGCCGAGCCGGTGGATTGGTCAACGCTTGACACCGGGGAATTCGAACAGCGTTACCTTGATGAAGAAGGTCTCGAGGACGTGCACTATGAGCCGGCGAATCTGGTCGTCGATCTTCGCGCGAAGAAAGTGATCGGAAGAATCGCGCAGGGTACGATGTATGTTATCGCCCGCATAAGAACCACGCCGATCTCATTGTTAGCTGGGGACCGGAGCAGAATGGCCGCCGCTTTGCCTTGGTGGAAGTAGCCGCAAAATGGGAGCCGGCGCTCTTTGATGTTCTTGATGTCGGCCCGGACGGCATTCACAAGACCGAACCCCATCCGCTTTTTGGCAAAGCGGTGGTGTCGGCAATCCGCCGTTGTTACGCCAACGCCCACATCAAGTCGCCCGGTATTGCCTTTAGCTATGCTAATTATGAGCTGCCGGAAATTGGCAGCAATATCGGCTTCCTGGATGCCACAACCGTGCGTTTGGGTTTTTCGACAATGGACGAAACGAAAAGTGGAACCCCTGACGTCGGGGGATACGTCACGTTTAAATTGTCGCGTGCTGGAAAAGGAATAACTGTCGCCGTGACAAAAATAACGTCAGAGCTCGGCGGGGGTCCGGATATCGATAAGAAGTTCACTGGTGACGCCCGCAACGCCAAAATCGAGGGAGAACTGAACGAGGTCTACACGGCGTTGATCCGCAAACTTGACCCTGCGGCAAAGGAACAACTGCGACAGCAACAGCGCGGATGGCTGAAAGATCGAGAAGCTTTCGTCGAAAACTTTGAGCAAACGTTCGACATCTCAACGGAAATGGAGAATCGCAGAATCGTCCTGGATCGAACACTGCGCGAGATGACCGAGAAACGCGTCGCCGAATTGCGACAGCGCGAGTAAGCACCGAAGCGGATCCTACAAAACTGCCGCCGCCACCGCCGGGATAATCGAACCGGTGCGTTAGGTGACACCGACGGTGCTAAAATTGCGAGGCACGATTACTAGCAGACTACAGACAAGTCCGGCGCAAGCGGCGACTCAGTCCGTGTCTATGACATCAGCGCGACTATCGGCGCCGATGGCAAAGCCACCATCGATACTAAACTCCTTGAGAAGGAATCTTATTGATCCATTCCCCGTTTGGCCGAGATGCTGCCAGGGGTCGTGAGCAACCGACTACCGCGGGATAAAATCGCGCGCTCGCTTCTGTCCGTCCGCAATCTGCTCCGGCGTCAGCTTACGTTCCAGCGCGGTCAAGTTCTTCCTGGCATCCTTATCGCCTTGCCTGGCCGCCAGCAACAGCCATTTGTAAGCCTCACAATTATCTTTCGCCACACCTGCACCTGTGGCGTAGCAGCCACTCAGGTCGTATTGCGCTTCGACGAGATTGTGTTCGGCAGCCTCGCGAAACCATTTCACCGC
>DASXYB010000156.1:0-4267 GCA_036502745.1 Candidatus Udaeobacter sp. | reverse complement strand
TCGCGACTCTGATAATGGTGAGACTCGGCAGTAAACGTTCGCTTGCCGAGAAAACCGCGTTCGATGCTGTTTTCATTGTTATCATCGGCTCGATGCTGGCACGCGCCATTAACGGATCAGAAGCCTTTTTTCCGACCATCGGCACTGGATTCGTTCTGGTAGTCTTGCATCGGCTTTTCGGTGTCGCGGCGTACTATTCACATTTTTTTGGAATCCTGGTTAAAGGAAAACCAGTGGTGCTCGTGCAGGACGGCAGGTTGCAGCGAAGAAACATGCTTTGGGAACACATTTCCCAACATGACCTGGAAGAAGATATGCGTCTGGATGCGAACACCGAGGAGCTATCACAAATACGAGCCGCACGCCTGGAACGGAGCGGTGACATCAGCTTCATCAAAACCAAATGAGGAGTCCCCATAGGCGCTGGCAATCTTGCATGGCCGGCGAAGGCTTCCTCTCCTGGCGAATGAATTGGAACTATGGCAATTGCGGCTATTGAATTCAGCAGTATTGATTCAATCGAGAGCAAAACGAAATGTCTGAACAACGCTTAACCATTACCGACAATCGGACGGGCAAATCGTACCAGTTGCCTATCGAGAATGGGACTGTGCGCGCAATGGATCTGCGTCAGATCAAAACCGACGAAGACGACTTCGGGGTGATGACCTACGATCCGGCGTTGATGAACACCGCGTCCACCAGGAGCGCGATCACTTTCATCGACGGCGACAAAGGCATCCTCGAATACCGCGGCTATCCGGTCGAACAACTCGCGGAGAGATCCAACTTCCTGGAAGTCGCATACCTGATTCTTTTTGGCGAGTTACCTAACGAGGAACAGTCGGCGGCGTGGACCCACGACATCACGCATCACACCTTCGTTCACGAGAACATCAAGACGCTGATGCAGGCGTTCCGCTACGATGCGCATCCCATGGGAATGTTTATCAGCACTGTCGCTGCCCTTTCAACATTTTATCCCGAAGCAAAACAGGTCAATGACGCCGACAATCGTCTTGCGCAGATCAAACGTCTTATCGCCAAGGTGCCGACGATCGCCGCATACACTTTTCGCCACAATCGTGGCTTGCGTTACGTCTATCCCGACAATGACCTCCGTTATACCGGCAATTTTTTGAACATGATGTTCAAAATGACGGAAACCAAATACAAGCCGAACCCCGCGCTCGAACACGCGCTCGACGTGCTTTTCATTCTGCACGCGGACCACGAACAGAATTGCAGCACCAATGCTATGCGCGCAATCGGTTCAAGTTGCGCGGATCCCTATAGTGCGATGGCCGGAGCAGCAGCCGCGCTTTATGGCCCTCTCCACGGCGGCGCGAATGAAGAAGTGCTCAAGATGCTCTCGCGTATCGACGACGCGCGCAACATACCCGAATTCATTGAACGCGTTAAGAAGGGTGAAGGCAAACTGATGGGTTTCGGGCATCGCGTGTACAAAAATTATGATCCCCGCGCACGCATCATTAAACGTGTAGCAGACGAAGTATTCGCGATGACCGGACGTAATCGTTTGCTCGACATCGCGCTCGAGCTCGAACGCATCGCGCTGGAAGACGAATACTTCATCTCCCGCAAGCTTTACCCAAACGTCGATTTCTATTCCGGCATCATCTATCAGGCGATGGGTTTGCCGACGACAATGTTTCCGGTGATGTTTGCCATTCCGCGCACAGTAGGCTGGTTGGCGCAATGGCAGGAGATGATCACCGATCCTGAGCAAAAGATCACCCGCCCCCGCCAGATCTTTGTTGGACATTCGCGGCGCGAGTTACCGAAGCAGAAGACTTAGCTACTCTGCGACGTAACCCGCTAGTAACGGACGCAAGTTCTAATTATGATTCAGCACTGTTTGCGGTGCTGTATACATTGTTGTTGATGATGCCGTCCGAGGTTTGAAAAAACCTTACCTGTTCGTCAAGCACAATCGCCGGAGGGATGAAAGCGCGAGGTCTCGTTCCAGGGTGCAGAATGGACCACTTCCGTCGCCGCAATGGCCGTCAACAATCGACCTCGCGCTGATAGCGCTGGTAGCCCAAATCTCCCCGAGTCACAATGATAAGCACTAATGCCGCTACGCTAAAGACGATCGCTATACCTAACGTTTGATAATGGACCGGGAAATAATACGGAGGAGTGGAGGGAAAGAGAGTCACCATCGCGAGGCCTGAGCTGTCAAAGCAAGCATGCATCAAAATCGCCATTAAGGTGCTCCCACCACAGTTATTGAACACCCACGCCATCACGACCGAAAGTCCTGTTAGGCCGATCGAGAACTCGACCAGAGCAATGGTGGCGCTGATGAATGTGGCCTCTGGCCCAGTTCGCGCCAGGGGCCCAAAGAAGAAGGGCAGGTGCCACACGCCCCACAGCGCTCCAAGAATGAGGGTTCCTACTACAGGACCGTATAGGCGCTGCATGCGCGATTGCGCGAAACCACGCCATCCAACTTCTTCCCACATTGGGGCAATACCAATTGTGATAGAGATGGCGATTTCAGTCACGTAGACCCGTGGAAGGCGCAAATCAGGAGGCACAAAATCGGCAAGGACTCCTGGTACGACCAGGAAAGCCAAAAAATTTAGAACGGGAAGGCCAAGCAGAGCCACCAGGTACCATGACGCACCAACTCGCCACTGCACGATGCTGCGCAACAAGCGAAGCACTCCGGACTTCCCTGAGGTAAGAGCTAGCACGAGGAAGGCTGAGACGGCTGGCCAGAAACCGCCCAGCGAAATGAGCGAGTCGGGTAGGCGCAAGGGCTTCCAGATCAGCCAAAAGTAGCCCCAGGTTAAGATGAACGAGAGAGCAAAAAACAAAAACAGCGGATGACGGGTGAGCAGGCCCTTACGAGCATCCGCGCCATTGGCATCGCTATCGATCCTCGCCATATGAATTTTAGATACGATGACCGTTCAATCTTTTACGTAAGCCATCAAAATGACGTCAAGCTCTGACTGCCGCAGTAAAATTACTGCGCCTGATTCGGATTCCGCATTGCGACGCCTGGCTGCGCGCAAATCACGCCATTTTTAAGACAACTCAGGTGGAGTGCGGATCGGTGCTTTCAATTGCAGAACGCAGTCTGCAATTCAGATCGTTCACCGTTGGAATCAATCGCTTAGACGCAGCCCCAATTCCAACCGGCTTTGCTGAAATTGTCAGCGACGATCTCGCAGTAGTTCACGCGCACTAAGTGCGGTGAACATATTTTGGACTCCCGGACAAGCCGGGTCACAGGAATTTATTTATCCGCTGATGGCAGCCGTGACCGGCCCCATCTTAACCTGTGCGCCACCTGCCTTTTTCGGCGCATACAGCAGAAATTGCCCGCGGCCGAGATCAATAGCACGCGAGCCTTCGCCCACGCTGAAAATGGTCTTCTCGCCAAGGCGCGTGATCGTTTGATCCCTGAAAGTCAATTCACTCCTGGATTGCACACCCGTCTGCACAGCCGTGCCATGGCGCACATCGTCGTTGACTGCAGCGGCACGCGGTGATGCGTTGGATGGTAACACTCGAACGTCCTGGATGACTTGAGTCACCTTGGCTTCTTTAAGGTCGTCCGCGCTAACCTCTCGTGGGAGCCCGCTCGCAAGCGCAAACGCAAGCGCAGCCATCGTTAAAATGTACCGGAACTGGATATGCATCGTCCCCTTGTACCCAGAAATGATGGCAAGTCTACCGAAACCCCAAACCGGCTCACGGCGTCAGAGAGTAGGTCAGCCGCCGGTCACGCAACATTGTCGCAACACACGAGCGAGCGGCCGATTTCCAAAAGATGTAGCAAGCAAAACAGAAAGACGCGTGCGGTGAAGCACGATGACTCTTCGTGATTACAGTCGGTTACTGTGACCCATTCGATTTCCCATAGTTCACCCACGGACGTGTTCCAAAGCTCCAATAAATATCTATGAGCCGGATCGGTCCTGGTTTCGCCCGCCAGCGCATTAATGCCTGAACCATCACGTGGTCCAACGCAGGAACGGCATTGCCTTTGGCATTAGAAAATCGCTCGTCGTAGACTGCGGCAACCGTGAATGCTTTTAAGATAGTGACCTGAGTGACCGCCCCTTGAGGATCAACACTCAGGCGGTAAGTGCCCGTGCCGCCGACTTGAGAGCCGCCGTAGCCTTGAAGTTCGCTGGGGATAGCGGGAAACGGAGAGTAAGTAAACGTCTGTTTTATCTCCGCCGTAGACCTCACAACAAGGTGGAGAGGTTTTTGGTCCGGACGGTCA
>DASXYB010000155.1:0-22307 GCA_036502745.1 Candidatus Udaeobacter sp. | reverse complement strand
CGATTCGCCAAACCAATATGCCTTCGAGTCCGCTGGCGGCAATATTTGCCTGATGGGCATCGTTGATTTCGCTGAGATCCGTCCGCAGTGCACCGAGATTACGCTCGCCGTCCACTACGAAATCAAAAACAAGCTTTTCGCCTGGCTGGACCGCCGTCTGCATTTTGTAGACAGCTTTGTTAATGCCGAGCTACGAAGCATTCGCGCGCATTTCGAGGGGATCAGGTCAAGCTATCTGGAGCGCCCACGAGTGATGCCCGTGCTTCAGCCGGCTCACGCCTGACGCAAGCGACATTCGCGCCCAGGAGATCATTCTTTGATCGGGGAATTTGGGTTAACCGGGCTGAGCTATTCGCACGGCATGTTTGCGGTCCAAACGAAGGATCTGGCCCGGGTAAAGGGCGATTTTCGATTTTGGATCCACGATTTTGCTCCCATCAATCTCCACACTTCCCTGTTTGATTAGTCGCGAGACTTCGCTGTGCGATTTTTCTGACTGGAACACTCTCCGATAGACATGTGACACGAGAGTGACAGCCGTGAAGTCGTGTTCAGCCGGTGAAAACTCCGGAAGGTCCGCGTTCTTCAAATCGCGTTTGCTAAAACGCGTGTTCCACTCGTCCAGCATTCGTTTGGCGGCTTCTCCGGAGTGGTAAGCCTGCACAATTTCGAATGCGAGCTGCTTCTTCGCCTCGAGCGGATGCATGTGTGGCGACGGTGCGCGTCGCAGCAGCAGCTCGTAATAGCGGGCCATCAGCTCGTCCGAAATGCTCATCAGTTTTCCGAATATTTCTGAGGGAGATTCGTTGATGCCGACGTAGTTACCCAAGCTTTTGCTCATTTTTTTTGAGCCATCCAGGCCTTCAAGAATCGGGAGCAGGAAAACGACCTGCTGCGGCATGCCTTCTTCTCGTTGAAAATCGCGACCAATGAGAATGTTGAAAAGTTGGTCTGTCCCCCCGAGTTCTATATCCGCTTTTACCATCACCGAATCCCATCCCTGCATAATCGGGTACTGAACTTCATGGACGCGGATCGGGTGCTTTTCTTCGATTCGCGCTTTAAAATCTTCCCGCTGCAACAACTGCTGCAACGTCACACGGCTATTCAAGCGTATGACGTCTTGGAAAGACATGGCACGAAACCAGTCACCGTTGCAGACTGTTTCTGTGCGCTCGGGATCAAGAATTTTAGCCGCCTGCTCCCGATAGCTCGCCGCGTTTGTAATCACTTGCTGATGCGTCAGGTGCGGCCGCGTGACGGACCGGCCGCTGGGATCGCCGATCATTCCGGTAAAATCGCCAATGATGAGAATCGCCTGATGCCCGAGGTCCTGAAACTGTCGCAGTTTTCGCAAAACAATCGTGTGCCCAAGGTGTATATCTGATGTCGTCGGATCGACCCCCAGCTTGACACGCAACGGTCGACCCAAGGCAAGCTTCTCCCGCAGTTCACTCTCGTTGATGATTTGCGCGGACCCGTGTCTCAGCAACGCAAGAGCTTCATCCGGTTGCATGATACCGTCACAGAATAGCGCACCCGCCTCGCTCGACGAGCGCTACTTGTTTTTGTTTAACAACTCGCGCACCTGCTCGATCGTGAGCGGCTCGGTTTTTCTGTTGAGTGACTTCTGGTTTGTGCCTTCGTCTAAAAAGGGCCGATTACCAGCATACGCACGAGAGGCGACCTTTTTCGCGGCCTGAGATACATCGCGAACACCGCGTGCGGTCTGATTTGCGTACGTAGCCTTGGAATTTCCAAATGTGTGCTGTGAAGAAACGTCGTAGGCGGTGCGTCCATCGCGATAGGTGTGCGAATAAAATTGAGACGTCGAGAAGTCTCGTGTCCCGGAATAATTTTTCGAACTCGGTTTTTGATGAAAGAAAAAGGCCCCGACGTTTGCGCGTTTATTGATGGACGCGGAACCGTCTCCGCTAAATTTCTTGTTTTGCGCATCGTTCTGAAGCGCCATGTCCGGCTTGAGAAGGCGATCGACCAGCTTTTTCTCCTGGTCCTGTGCTCGTACGCAACACAAGGCAGTTGTTAGCAGAAGCCAGACTGCAAACGATGTTCGCACGCCGAGAAGCTGTCGGAACGAGTGTTGGTTTGTAAAGCAAATTCCCGTTTAGGTGATTGCGCGTTCAGTTTGGCGGGAGGAAAGGCAGGCTTTTTATTGTCTTCGCCGGTCGTGCGGCAGACAATGCGCGCATGGCTGAACACGTTTATAAGAAAATTGAAATCGTCGGCTCATCGCCAAACGGAATGGAGGCGGCGGTTCACAATGCCCTCTCCCGCGCCAGCAAGACCATTCGTAATATGCGATGGTTCGAAGTAATCGAGACCCGCGGCTACATCGACGAAGGCAAAATCGAGCACTGGCAGGTGACCTTAAAGATCGGATTTACGCTGGACGGGTAATATTTCCCAGCCGCGGTGGGCCGCGCAGCGTGTGAACCGCTTCAACTCGAGCGCTGCAGCGGTTCGCCTTCCTGCGCCGAGCGATACAATTTGGCTGCACCGTAAATCAAGATTGCCGGTTTTAATGCCACAAAGAGCAGGCGCAGAAGTCCGGCAAGCACTCGACCCAACGGCAGACGATTCAACACGTATCCAACCGCAAATGCGTAGAAGAGAGACTGTGTCGGCTTTTCGCGCACGTACTCACCGGTTTCACTGACCACCGTCTCGACGCGGTCTTTCACCCATTGCATTCCGCGTTCGGGAAACTCAGCAACTATTTCAGGAGATAACTGATCCATGACGCTAATGATTCGCATTTTGAAGCCAGCTTGCGCGCATGAATTATCACCGCAAGGCAAGCCAGATCGAACTTGCGCCGGTGCGAGGCGGGAAGTCAGGCAGCGGCAATGGCCGGTGAAATGCCGCAGCTCGACGCGTTTCTTTCAGACAATAGCGAGCCATCACTTTCAGCGCGCGTTCGCCTAATGCACAACAATTCGTCGAGACAAGGACGTGCGCGTCGCGCTCCGCTACTGCAAGAGCGTTTATGAGCAGGTTTTCGAAATCGTCTTGGACTTGAAACGTTTTTCCTTCTGGAGAACGCGAAAAAGTCGGAGGGTCAAGGATGATCGCATCGAATTTTTCACCTCTCCGTGCGAGGCGCGGCAGGACGGATCGCACGTCGTCCGGAATAAACCGATGATCAATAGTTGACAGGTGGTTCAGCGCGAAATTCTCGCGTCCACGGGCGAGATATTTTTTGGACAGGTCGATGTTGAGAGTGCCCGCTCCGTTACAGGCAGCGCTCACGGAAAAGGAACAAGTGTACGCGAAACAATTTAGCAGTCGCTTTGGTGCGATGTGGCGCACGTACCGGCGATTCTCCCGCTGGTCCACAAACAAACCTGGCGAATAGCCCGTGCCGAAGTCTATCCCGAACCGCAGATACCATTCGGTGGCGACGGTCTGTAAACTTTCGCTGGGATCGCCAACGATCAAGGCCGGTGATTCGCGACGTTCGCCATTTGTCGGAATCAATCGCGCAAAGACGCGTCGCACCTGAAAACCGACCGAATCGGCCCAGGCTTGGAGCTCTTCCATCAGCCGTTCGCGGATCAACACTCTTTTGAACGAGATCAGGATGTCACTGCCGAAGCGTTCGACCCAGCCATCCTCGACTGTGCAAAGCCGGTGCGCGTCTGTGCCCTCCGCTTGGAAATCGCGGAGCAAGGCTGGATCAATCCATCCCATAAATCATTTCCGTCTGTGCTCCAACGGGTAGTTCGAAATCAACATGGCGTTACGGATGGGTTGCCGGGAAACCTGACGTTGCTACACTGCCGCGATCACGTGCGCCCCGTCGAGTCAACGGCCGCGTGTCGGCGGCGTAACTATGCAACAAGTCACGGTTCGTGTCCCCGCAAGCACTTCCAATCTCGGGCCTGGTTACGATTGTCTGGGCGTGGCGCTCCGACTCTATAACAGCGTCACAGTTGTCAGCGGCAAGGCGTCTCGATCTTCCCATCCACGAATCGTGTCCGACGCCGCAGAACGATTTTTCAAACAAACGCGACGTCGTGCATTCTCGTTTTCCTATTCAATTGTGGAACGCGTTCCACGGTGTCGCGGCTTGGGCAGCAGCGCAACGGTTCGCCTCGGCGTTCTGGTTGCCCTGAACCTCCTGAGTGGCAAGCCGCTCGACCGATTAGCCGTTTTCCAATTATGCGCCGAACTGGAAGGACATCCGGACAACGCTGCACCGGCCACGTTCGGCGGCTTCACCGTCGTGCAGAGTAGCGCGAGCGTCTCGGTTGCCAGAGGCAAACCGGATGCATGGGCTAGCGTGCAGCGTTTCGACGTGGCGCCCCGTTTATATTTTGTTCTGCTTATCCCCGAGCTCGAAATCGAAACCGCGCGCGCGAGACGAATTTTGCCTTCAAGCATCTCGCGCGTTGCTGCGGTACAAAACTGTGCGAACGCATGCGCGCTCACAGCAGCATTTGCATCGCGGGATTACGAAAAACTGCGTGGCAGTTTTTCCGATAACCTTCACCAGCCTTTTCGCGCGAAACTGATTCACTTTCTTCCGCGTGCGATTGAGGCCGCCGATGGAGCCGGCGCGCTCGGCGCGTTTCTTAGTGGAAGCGGATCCGCGATAGCAGCTATTACGCTAAAAGCGGCCGAGAAAGTCGCGAGTGCAATGGCGCGCACGGCAGGTGTGCCCGTTCAAACAATTATCACACACGCTGATAACCGCGGCGCGCAGATGTTGCCCAGTCGCCGTCGAGCGTGCGGAACCGATCATTAAGATGGGCCACCGACTTGAACAGTTGGAAGAGTTCGGGATCGACGTCGTCCTCGAACGACGCCATGGCGTTCGCGCTTCCGTCCTCCGCGCTGTGCTTTACGCGCTGTCGTTCGTCTATGACAGGCTGGTGCAACTTCGGCTTTATTTCTATCGCAAAAGAGTTTTCCGCGAACGCACGCTCGGATGTCTCGTGATCAGCATTGGCAATCTTACTGTCGGTGGAACGGGTAAAACTCCGATTGTTGAGAAGTTTGCCCGCGCTTTGCAGGCGGGAGGGCGGCGAGTAGCGATTCTTAGCCGCGGTTACAAAAGCGTTCCACGGAGACGCAATTGGCGGAGCCGGTTCCGCGGAGATTCCGAGCCTCCGCGAATCGTTTCCGATGGAAAATCCCTGCTGCTCGATTCGTTAACCGCCGGAGATGAGCCTTACATGCTCGGTCACAACTTAAAGGATGTGATCGTACTGGTGGATAAAGACCGGGTGAAAAGCGGCCGGTTCGCCGTCGATAAATGGCAGGTTGATACACTTCTGCTCGATGATGGATTTCAATATCTCCATCTCAAGCATCGGCTGGATATGGTGCTCGTGGATCGACAAGCACCTTTTGGCAACGAGTTCCTGCTACCTAGGGGCACTTTGCGTGAAAGGCCGCGCAATTTGCGCCGCGCCAGCTACATCTTTGTTACCAAGAGTACCGGCGACCCCAACTTCGAGTTGATGAAACGCATCCGGCGTTACAATCGCACCGCGGAAGTTATCGAATGCGCGCATAAACCGCTTTACCTCCAAAATGTGTTCACTGGCGAACAATTGCCCCTAGAGGTTTTGCGCGACGCGTTCATCGGTTCACTGTGCGCGATTGCTGCCCCTGAAAGTTTTGAGGGTGCACTTACGAAACTCGGCGCGCACGTCGATCTGGCGAAAAGCTACATCGATCATCATTACTATACGGAAGCGGAACTAATGAGCTTCATCAACCGTTGTATCCGCCGCGACCTGGCGATGATCGTCACCACCGAAAAAGACTCGGTGCGAATGCCTCGTCTGCCCGACGCCGATCTGAAAGTGCAGATTTATTTTCTGCGGGTGGAAATCGAAATCCTGAGCGGGCACGAAAGCTGGGAACATTGCGTCGCCCGAATTTGCAAACCCAAGCCGGTCCTCCCACCCGAGCGCTTCTTTGCTTGATCAAGGTTCGCACCACGCTGAGAAAAGATCACTAAGACGGGGCAAATTAGAACCTTTGCGTCCCTTGTGGACATTGTGCGAGGTTTAGATCGATGTCTAAGAAATCGGAACTCGTCGTCGACGATCGGAAGCTTCAGGTATCGAACCTGGACAAGGTGCTTTACCCGAAGGCCGGTTTCACCAAGGCGCACGTAATCGATTATTACATTCGGATCGCGCCAGTGCTTTTGCCGCACTTGAAGGACCGCCCGCTCACAATGAAGCGCTATCCAAATGGCGTGGAAGGTGAGTTTTTCTATGAGAAAAACTGCCCTGTGCATCGCCCAAAATGGGTGCAAACGGCAAAGGTATGGAGCGAAGGCAACCAGCGGATCATGCATTATTGTCTCGCTAATGATCTGCCGACGCTGGTCTGGGCAGCTAATCTCGCTGATCTCGAACTGCACACATCGCTGTCGCGCAAGATTAAGGTCGAGCGTCCGACGATGATGGTGTTCGATCTCGATCCGGGTGCGCCTGCGGACATCGTGCAATGCTGTCAGGTTGGGATCTGGCTGCGCGATCTGCTCGACGGAATGAAATTGAAAACCTTCGCAAAAACGAGCGGCTCCAAAGGTTTACAGGTGTACGTGCCGCTAAACACGGCGGTGACTTACGACGACACCAAAGGCTTGTCCCGCTCATTAGCCCAACGTCTGGAACGCGAACATCCTGACCGTGTCACGTCGAACATGTCGAAGGCGGTGCGCAAAAGAAAAGTCTTCGTCGATTGGAGCCAGAACGATGAACACAAAACCACTATTTGCGTTTACTCATTGCGCGCTAAAGATGAGCCGACCGTTTCCACGCCGGTTACTTGGATTGAAGTGGAGGATTGTTTGAAGAAAAAACGCGCGGACCTCCTAAAGTTTCGTTCTGATCAAACGCTGGCACGCGTCGAAAAACAAGGCGACCTGTTCCAGCCTGTGGAAACGCTCAAACAAAAGCTGCCGAAAAAATGGGACACATGAGCAAATCGGCGGCAAAACGATCAATTGCTGCATGAACAATCATTTATGGTTTGATGCGATCGGATGGGCGGGAGCAGCAGCTCTGCTTGTGGCCTATGCAATGGTCTCCGCCAGAAAATGGGAAGGACATTCCCCTGTGTTTCAGTTCTTGAATGTCGGCGGCAGCCTTCTCCTGGCCGCTAACACAATTTTTTACGGCTCGTACCCCTCCACTTTTGTAAACATCGTTTGGGCGGCCATTGCCGTTTTCACAATCGCCAGCAGGAAGCGGGTTTCGTCTCGTTAGGTTAGCTGAGAGTTTTTTCCAAATGCGAAAGATCAATCTCAAAGACGTTTCCGAGCAGGAAAAAAAATCGCCGAAAGGAAAATTTGGCCGGATTACGAAGAATATTTCGGTTGCGCTTGGGCGCGAACCGGAGTCGCTCGATTTGTCGAAACGCCATCCGTTTGATCTGGCGTTAGTGCGGCTACCCAAAGGCAAATTTCTTTGTCCCTATCACGCGCACGCGGCGGAATCGGAGCTTTACTTGGTGCTTTCTGGTCGCGGCAGCGTGCGCGATAGGGACGGCATAAGCGAAGTGGGACCCGGTGACGCATTTTTCTTTCAACCAGGGGAAGCGCATCAGCTTTGGAATTCGAATGATCAGGACTTTGTTTATTATGTCCTCGCCGACAATCCTCGTAGCGGCGGCGCCGCGGGTGATTCCTGTTATTATCCCGACAGTGGAAAATGGGCAGTGACAAAAGATGCGTCGGAAGAAGTGGTCGTGAAAGGGACGGAGACTAATTATTTCGATGGCGAAGAATGATTTTGGCAGGGGCGGTTCACCAAACCGCCCTCTGGCGATTGAGGTCAATCGCCCCTACCTAGGGAAATGAAGAAGGTTAATCTGAACGAAATCAAAGAGGATCCGTGGCAATCGCCAGGCGGAAAGTATGCGGTTTCTTTTAAAGGAATTTCTGAAGCACTGGGACGCGAGCCGGCTTCGCTCGATCTTTCCAAGCGGCACCCGTTCGATTTAGAATGGAGCCGAGTGCCGGCAGGGAAGTACAATTTCCCTTACCACGCGCACTCCGCCCAATGGGAATTGTATTTGGTGATTTCCGGAAAAGGCACTGTTCGGCACAAAGACGGCAGGACCGAAGTGGTAGCCGGCGATGCGTTCATCTTCGGCCCCGATGAACCGCATCAACTGATCAACTCTGGTGATGAAGAGCTAACGTACTATGTCATCGCCGATAACCCGATCGGCGAAGCAGGTTATTATCCCGATAGCGGTAAGTGGAAGGTGAACAAGTCGTCAGCAGCCGATCGCGTCGTCATCAAGGGTGAGGAGACGGATTATTTCGACGGAGAAGAATAAATCAGGAACGCACGAATTAAATTCGGGAAGAAGGGTGCCTGTTAAATCTAATTTATGACCACGAAAACACCTGTCGAAAAATTTCCGTATAAGACTTACCTCAACATTCTGCGTGGGCCGCTCGAAGTGATTGATGTGCAGAAGCTCGCCGATGCCTGCACCGACAAATGGTTCAACCAGACGCTGTGCAAAGTAAACGATTCTGTTGTCAGGATGGCCGTGGTTCACGGTGAATATCACTGGCATGAACACAAAGACATCGATGAATTTTTTCTCGTACTGGATGGGAGATTCCTAATCGACCTCGAAGATCGCGTCGTCGATCTTGCGCCGCGACAAGGTTTCGTCGTGCCGAAAGGCGTTCGCCATCGCACACGCGCGTCTGAACGAACCGTGATCCTCATGATCGAACGTGCCGATATTGTTCCAACAGGCGACTGAACTCCGATCAGCGTGCTCGTGGTCAGAGACTGCCGCTACATTGAAGGTTCTCAAGATCGTTACTGGCGGGCAAACAGGCGTGGATCGCGCTGCGCTCGATGTCGCCCTCAGGCACGGAATTAAATGCGGCGGATGGTGTCCGGCCGGACGACTCGATGAATTCGGCAAAATTCCCGATCGATATCCCGTTCAGGAATTACAAAGCGGCGGTTTCAGCGAACGAACATTGCAGAACGTGAAAGATTCTGATGGAACTGTCGTCATTTACCCGAAAGAACTTCGCGGCGGCACCGAGCAGACCGTTCGCTTCTGTGTTGATCTGAAGCGGCCGTACAAACTGGTCCACGCGTCAAAACTTTCCGCTGAAGATGCTGCGAAGCTGATTGCCGGTTTCGTCCGCGAGAACAAGATCGGCGTCCTGAACATAGCCGGCCCGCGCGAAAGCGAGTGGTCGCAGGCATACGATTTTGTTTCTCGCGCGCTGAGCGCTTTTCTACAACCTCACTCGTAACGCAGCGCTTTCACTGGATCTAGCCGCGCGGCGAAGTACGCAGGAATCAGCGCAGCGAACGAACAGATTAAGAAGGCGCTGATACAGATGATTGCAACGTCGTGTGGAATGACCTCTGCGGGGATTGACGAGAATTGATAAACCTCGCGCGGGAAAATCTCGATGTGTAACGTCGATGCCAGCCAGCGACTGAATTCGTTGCGATAACGGATCAACGTCATTCCGAGGCCCAAGCCAGTGATGGTTCCAAAAAGCCCCACAATTGTCCCCTGCCCTAGGAACACCCAGATAATTTGCGCGATGTTCGCCCCGAGAGCTTTCACAATTCCGATCTCGTGCCGCTTTTGTACCGTCACGGTGATCAGCGTGCTCATGATTCCAAAAGCCGCCACGATCACGATGAAGAACAAAAGAAAAAACATCACCGTTCGTTCCAAGCGCACCGCTTCGAAATACTGGCGATTCATATCGATCCAAGTCTGGGCGTATTGCGGTGGATCGAGGAATTGCTGGATCGCCTGTTTCACGCGTTCGGCGCCGTACGGATTGTCGGTCTTCACCGTGATTCCATGCAAGGCGTCGCCCAGGCCGTATAGCTCCTGGCCGACGTAAACGGGCACGAGCAGAAATTCGGAATCGTGCAGATAATGCCCGGTCTCAAAAATGCCGGTGACAGTCAGTTCTTTGGGGAGAATCACGTCGCGCAATTCGTCGACGGCTTTCTTCTCTTCTTCGCCCTTGGCGTTCTCCAGTTTCTTAATGCTATCGAGAATCTGGCCAAGATTACCCGGCGAATAAATTGTCACTTTGTCGCCAATGGTGACTCCGAGTTTTCGCGCCAGCTCAATCCCGAGCACCGTTGATTCTCCTTCCAGATCGAGCTTGCCGAATTTGATGAACTTTTGGAGTGGAATGACTTTCTCTTCCTGTTTGGGATCGATGCCGCGAATAAGCGGTGCAAGTCGCCGGTTGTGGAATTCCACAATCACCGGTCCCTGCACAAAAGGTGCCGTGGCGACTACACCGGGCGTTTTGTCGATTTTGGCTTTGAGCGGGCGCCATTCGCGGAACACGTCCTCGGAGCTGACCAAAATGTGCGCATCGAAATCGATGACTTTCTGACGCAGTTCTCTATCGAATCCGGTCATGACCGCAATCACAAGGATCAGCACCGTGACGCCAAGCATCACACCAAGGACCGAGATCAACGTGATGATCGAGAGAAAAGTACGCTTTGGTTTCAAATACCTCAGCGCGAGGAAAAGACTGAAAGGAAGTTTCAATTAGTCGTTAGCGTGGCGGCAAACTCAACACGATTCAACCACGGCCGGTATCCAGTTGTTGTTAGGCTTGCGTTACTGCGTGGGCCTTTAATTCTTCCAGCGTGACAAATTCGAGAGCCGAAGCATGCGTTGCTTCGAGATCCACAGGCGCCGCGCGGTTGTGATCCAGCGCACTTTTCCAGCGGGTGACGCACACGCACCATCTGTCGCCTGGCTGCAATCCAGGAAAACCCCACTCCGGATGCGGCGTGACCAAGTCGTTTCCATCCAGGACCGAGAAGTCCAAAAATTCCTCCGTGACTTGCACGCAAACCGTGTGTTGCCCCACGTCCTCGGGTCCTGTTCGGCAATAGCCGTCGCGATAAAAGCCGGTTATCGGATCGCGACAACAACATTTCAATTCCGTTCCCAAAACATTCGTCGGCATACCGGAAGTTCAGCCAATTCTTCCTGCTGTCACGTTGACCGAAGCAAAGATTTCACTTTTCGACTGAGCGATGCATAAAAGATCAGAGATTTTCCCATTTCGCTAGAATGACATCGGCACAGCGATTGTGATATGTGTAAGGCTGATCAAGGAGAGAAGAATGCCAATTCCTGCGAAGTACGTTCACACCAATCTGATCGCCCGAGATTGGAGAAAGCTCGTCGGATTTTATCGCGACGTATTCGGATGCGAACCCAAAGGTCCTGAACGTGACTTGTCTGCTGAGTGGCTTGATCGAGTGAATTCGGTTCCAAACGCCCGTCTGCGTGGCGTTCATCTCCGATTACCTGGATACGACGATGACGGGCCCACGCTGGAAATCTTCAGCTACGATCTGTTGATCGAACGCGATCTTCCGAAAGCTAACGAATGCGGCTTCGGCCACATTGCATTTGCAGTGGACAACGTGGACGACGCGCTTGAAGCAGTGATCGAAGCCGGCGGTGGCGCGGTGGGCGAAATTGCCACCGCGGATGTCGAAGGCGTCGGTGTGCTTCGTGTAGTTTATGCGCGAGATCCCGAAGGTAACATTGTCGAGCTGCAGAACTGGAGTTGAACCGGAAGGGGTAATCGTCTCGTGACCAGGCAAACTGTCATTGCATACTGGCTTATCCCCTCCGCGCCAGCTCACAGCATTTTCCAGAGGATCATCAACGATCTCGCGCGCCGATGCGATGCGCCTGTTTTTGAGCCGCACGTGACAATTCATGTTGGAGCAAATCGCGCCGCTCCGGCTAAGAACGCGCTCCAAGCCGCAGTGCGCGAATGCAAACTCATCGCGCTAAAAGCGCTTGGGATTGGCCACTCTGATGAGTTTATTAAAACGCTCTTTGTGCAATTCAGCAGGAGCGCGGAACTGTCGAAAATTCATGGCATCATTCGCCAGGCGGCCAACGATTCGGCGCGCTACGAATTAAAACCGCACCTGAGTTTGCTGTACAAGAACCTAGCAGTCGCAATGCGGTGCGACCTGGCAGCTTCAATCAATGTTCCGCTTTCTGAAGTAACTTTTGATGCAATTAAAGCTGTACGCTGCGTTTCGCCCACGGAATTGAGTGGAGACGTCGAGGCGTGGCGTGTTATTGCAGCAGCTTCTTTGTCTGGTGATCAAGCCTGATACAGACAAGCTACAGTTCCACAATTCGATACGGCTTTCCGATTTTGTGCAGCACTGGCGCGGCGACGTTGTAAACCGGAATGCCGGTCGATGTTTTCCCATCGCTGATGCCGTTATGTGCGTGACCATGGAAGACTGCGGTAGATCGAAATCGGTTGATCGGTTCTTCGAGACGACTCGAACCAAGGAATGCGTAGATTTCGGGATCTTCCCCCTCCAACGTCGCTCGAATTGGGGAATAATGCAGAACCACTATCCGGCGGTCAGTTTGAAGTTTGACCAACGCCTGTTCGAGACGAATGGCGTGGCTAACTGATTCCTGCACGAATTGCTTGATCAGCGGCTCGCCCCACGCGTTTAGCATCCTTCGGCCGAAACCGCCACCGAACCCGCAGATCCCCGCGAATCCAACATCGGCGATTTCGACGGCTTCCCCGTTAAGCATGGTCACGCCGGTCTGATCGAGAATGTTCGCTACCGTTTCCGGATGTCCGGATTCATAATCATGATTCCCAATGACCCCGATACACGGGATTCTCACTGCACTGCGAATATCAGCGGCGAGTTCCTCCGCTTCTTCGGGAAGTCCGTACTCAGTAAGGTCGCCGCAGAGCAGCAACACATCGGCGTTGCTCGAAATCTCGGCAAACGCATCCTGCATCTTTCCACGTGAATGCTTCGCGTAATGAAGATCCGCGGTCGCAGCGATACGCAACGTTGGTTTTGCCATTGCTTTAAGAAACGAAGCGACGCCTGAGGATGGACGCTTCGCGCAACGAACACACCCAGTCATGCACGCGTGGCGCGGGTCAAGTGCGTAATTGATGAGTAATGACCGGAAGCACCGCCACCGCAGTTCGAGCCAACCACGATCAAGGCCGTGATGAATTTCATCGCAGATCAGTAGCTACGTTGCATGCTGCCGGAGTTCCGTTCCTGATCGGCGGCGCGTACATGGTGGAAGTGTGCGGCGGCGTGTCGCGTAGCACGAAAGACTTCGATCTCTACATTCGTCCGAATCATGTGAAGGCTGCGCTCCATGCGTTAGCGCGCGCAGGATACAAAACCGAACTGACGTTCCCCCACTGGCTGGCCAAGGGGACCTATGAGGGAGATATGCTTGATCTGATTTTTCGCGCCGGCAATGGATTGTGCGAAGTGGATGATTCGTGGTTCGAACGAGCACGCGATGAAGAATTGCTGGGCGTCCCCGTGAAACACTGCGCGCCCGAGGAAATGATTTGGATGAAAGCGTACATCATGGAACGCGAGCGGTTCGATGGCGCCGACATCGCGCACATTCTTCGCTGCTGCGCGGAAGACATCGATTGGCCGCACTTGGTTCGGCGGTTCGGTCCTGATTGGCGCATATTGTTCAGCCATTTGATCCTGTTCGGCTACATCTATCCTGGAGAACGCGCGCGAATTCCGGCGGGGACCATGGAGGATCTGATTACACGGCTCCGGAATGAATTAAGGACCGCGGGGCAGGAACGATTGTGCCGTGGCACGCTGATTTCGCGGCAGCAATATTTGGTCGACGTACAGGAGTGGGGATATCGCGATGCGCGTTTGGAAGAGCGTGTTCAGATGGATGAGAAAGACATCGCCGATTGGACAGACGCGATCGAGAAAGAGGAGTGATTTCTACAACGGGGGTGTTGCGCTGGGCGACGGCGACTCTGCCGGCGACGGAATTGCAGATGCCGCAACGAGCTTCGTCTTCGCTTCTTCGACCAGTTTTTTCTCTTCCGGATAAAGTTTCCCTTTTTCGGCGGCCTCTATGTAATCCTTCGCTCCCTCGAGTTCGTTTCCCTCAACGAGCACGTGCGCGACATAAACGGCTGCGTGCGCATCGTGCAGCCGCTCCGGGGGCAAACTTTGGATAATCGCAAGAGCCTCTGCATTTCTGCCGAGGCGCTGAAGTGAAAACGCGTACGTTACCGCACAATTGATCTCATTCGGCGCGCGGTCGTATGCCTCTTTCGCGAGTTGATGTGAGCTTTCAGTATTTTCGCCGAGGTTCAGCCCGAGCCGCGCAAGGTCTGCTGTGATCGCGGGTTCGTTAGGCGAGCTTTCATGAAGCCGTTGGAGAACAGCATATAGCTTGTTCATTTCGTCCTTGCGGCGATACAGCTGTCGAAGATTGTCTAGCGCTTCGCGGCGCATCGTCGGATTTTCTTCGACGCGAATCCAGAGCTCTTCGGCCTGCATTGGCAACTGCAATTTCGTGGCGAGTCGGGCGAGCATAAGTTCATGGTCTGGCAAGTCCTTTGACAATTCAGCGGCAGACTGCCAAAGCGTTTCGAATTTAGTTTGCGTGTTCGACTCGTTGACGGAACGCAAATGTCGCTCTGCGATTGCGCCGTATGCCAGACGCAAATATTCGACGTCGCCCCAATTTCCAGTCGTCGTCCAGCGTTTCAGACGCGACCAATTCTTCACAGTTGCGTAAGCATCCGCGATTACGACAGACGCAGGCGGCGAACTCAATCGTGCCGGCGGTAACTTGTCGATCCACTTCACAACGTCTCCAGCGAGTCCGTTGTGATTCATCCACTCCATCAGTGATGCGAGATCAGATGCATTACGCGCCGCGAACGGTTTCACTTTCTCGAGGACCCGCCAGAATTTTTTCTCGTCTAGCTTTTGGTAAAAATTCAGGCAAAGCAGGTAATCGCCGAATGTGACCTCTGGCGACATTTGGAGCTGTTGCGCAAAGCTATCCGCTGTGCGGTCATTGCGTTGCACAGCATCATTGAGCAATGCTCGTAGCGAGCCAGTTCGGTACGGCGCGACCGTAGTAAGTCGCTCGAGCGTATGGCGAGAGTTCTTGCTCTTGTCCGCGTCTTTGGAACGAATTTGCAGTGCCGCGAGATTGAATTGATAAAGGGCGTTGTTGGGCTCTTTTGCTACTGCAGCCGCGAATTGTTCCTCCTGCTCGGCAAAATTACCTTCTGCGCACGCCAACCAACCAGCAACGACATGATAGGCGGCGCTGTCACGATCGCTCAGTGAGACGCGATTAACCGCTCCGCGTGCCAGATCGAGCTTGCCAAACCGAAGCGCAGCAGACGCAAGATTAAGCTGACTTTCCGGGTCCTTTGGCAGCAACCGCGCGATGCGCTCGCGCCATTCAACGGCCTCTTCAAGATTTTGTTTTTCCGCTGTGTCCGCCAGGATGGACAACGCTGCGAGAGAATCCGGGTGGCGGCCGGCGAGTTGCTGAGCCAGTTCCGCTGCTTTGCCGAACTCTTCGTCGTGCAAAAGCGTGGTTGCTTTTTCCAGCAGATGGCGGTCGCGCCAGTTCTCATAGAGTTTTGAGCCGTAACTAACGAAGAAAACAGCTGCCAAAAAAACGATTGCTAATCCAGCGATCGCAATGACCAAGCGACCTCTTCCAGGCTGCCGCTGAAACGTCGATTGCATGCCGGTAAACGATTGCCGATCCGCCGTCTGTTTAACGTACTCCAATTGAATCGAGGTTTGCTGCGTTGTCTCGGCGCCCGTCGATCCACTTCTCCCTTTCATGCAAACTGATTACTACGCTAACGATGAGTCGCCACTTCGATGTCTTCAACCGTGAGAGCGGTTTCAACCGGCAGAGATTGTTCCCGCAAACTCCGGCCCCAAACGTAACGCCCGAAAAGCACCTTAAGCGTGGCCGTAAGCGGCACAGCAAGGAGCGGACCGATGACTCCGCCAATGATCAAGCCCCAGACAAAAATCGACACGATTACTGTCATTGGATGTAAGCCAACGTAGTTTCCAACAATCCGTGGAGCGTAGAGAAGACCTTCCAGATTCTGGATGCCGATGAAAATCAAGGTCACTATCATCGGGTGAGTCCAATCCCCCCATTGGAAGGCAGCGATGAGAACAGCCGGTACCCAGCAAATGATGATCCCGATGTATGGAATCATCGTGAGCACCACTACCATCGCGCCGATGACTGCCGCAAAGTTCAGGCCGAACAGTGTCAAGACGCCGCCAATGAGAATGCCATCAATCAAACAGACAAGAAGCTGGCCGCGAAAGTACGCAACAACGTACGAGTTAATTTGAAGTATTACATCAGCCACTTCGTTCTTCAGCGGTGACGCGCGCAACGGCAGGTAACCTGTCCATCTTTCTTCAATGCGCGGCTTTTCTTTGAGCAGAAAAAACAAATAAACCGGGACCAGGATCAGACTGAGCAAAAAGCCGGTTACGCCGAGAAATCCGCCGATGCTTGTCTTGAGGATGTCCCACAGCTTTCCGAGTAGCGTCGGCAGCGCCTCCTGTAACTTTGGTATCTGTTTTTCCACGTATGCTTGAATACGCTGGCGTTCTGCGTTGCTCAGCTTGGGTTGGGTGGGGCCGATTACTTGCCTGGGAGGCGCAGTTGATTGCGGCGATCCGGCTGGACTCGCCGTCGGCTGTCGGTGAGGAGAAGCAGATGGCCCGGGGCCGATCAGGAAATTGGTTAGATTTTTCGATGCGGATTTCGTCTGTCCTGCCCCCAGCAACCCGAATGTCTGATCAAACCGATAGATAAAATCGCGGCGTAATCTCGAGCCCGTTCGGTGTAGGAAGGAATTTGCCTGGCAAAATTTGCACTCTGGAATGAGATCGTCGGAACGAGCCACGCTGCCAGTCCGCCCAATGCAAAAAATCCAATTGCGAAAAGCAGCGCTATAGCCTTGGTGCGAGTAAGCGCTCCGCGCGACATTTTCGTCACTAACCGATCGAGCAGATAGGCAAGGATGGCGGCGATCGCCACCGGAATCAGGATTGGCTGGAGAAAACTGATGATGCTGGCGACGGTCCAGATCACAGCGGAAACGATGACGACGAGAACGACGACGAAACCCGCAGTCAACGCCCCCCACATCATCTCGCGTTGCCACAGTGTGGGGTACTCCTTCATCTCTCAACATTATCGAAATGTCGGCGTGGGACGTTATTAGATATTCGATCTCGATGTCAGCGCACTCGTTAGGTGGGATTGGTGTTTTCCGGCAAATCCTTGCCGATGGTCTTTTTCGTACTCTGGATCTTGTCCGCGAGATTTTTGTTTTTCGGATCGAGCGACAGCGCTTTCTGCCAGGCTTCCAATGCTTCCCGGCTCCGATTCAATTTTAAATAAGTGTCGCCGATGTGTTCGAATACGACCGGATCTTCGCGCTGCGCAGTCTTGGCGGCCTGAAGCAGGTTGTCCAACGCTCGATCAAACTGTCCTTTCCGAAATTCTACCCAGCCAAGACTATCGAGGTACGAAGCGTTGTTCGGTTCGGTTTGCAACGCACGTCTGATCATGGTTTCAGCTTCGTCCAAATTCATGTTGTGATCCGTCCACATGTAACCCAGGTAATTGAAGGACTCGGCTGAGTTATCAGGGTCGAGCGCAATCGACTTACGCAGCAAATCAGCGGCCTTGTCGTATAAACCCGCCTGTTCGGCAGCAGCGCCATAATTGAAGTAGAATTTCGCGTTTACGAAGTCAGCATCCTCTTCGAGTTGCGCTTCGTGGAGCGCCTCCTCAAACGTCGCCACTGCTTGCTGGCTTTGCTTTGCTTCGCGCTGGGCGATGGCTAGGTAATAAACGATCTCTGGAGCGCCTGGAAACCGGCGTCGAGCGTCATCCAGCAGTTTGACTGCGCGGTCGGAGTCTTTCAAGGTTCCCAGGAGCAACTCAGCCAGGCGCACATACGTGCCGGCATGATTTGGATTGATTAAGAGGCTTTGCTCGTAGTTGGCAGCGACCTTCGCGAATTTCGCTTTTGCTTCCTCAAGGCGATTTGCACGCTGGAGCGACCGCGCTTCTTCATCCAGTACTTGGGCCAGCAAATCGTAGGGCTGATATTTTTCGGGGTGCTCTTTGATAATTTGCTCGAGCATCTCAACCGCTTTGTCTCTTTGGTTTGTTATGACAAAGCCGGTCGCCAGTTTCTCCCGTGCATTTGCGTCGTCCGGTTGCAGTTCAAGAACACGCAAATAAAGCGGAATCGCTTCCTTCAGTTGTTGCGACGCCGCGTAGTAATCGGCTACGTCCTTAAGAATGCCCGGATCATCCCCGGAATTTTCCGCCGCTCTTTTGAATACCTCGTTAGTCTTTTTCAGCTCGTCAGGCTTCGGCTGTGAATCAGATTTGAAAAGAATGGCGACGTATAGCTTTCCGAGGTGTATCCAGAAGTTCGGATCGCTCGTATGAACTTTGAGGGCGCGATCCAGAGCCTCAAGTGCCCTTCGCTCTTGTCCCGCAGCAAGTTCGATTTCAACCAGACGCTGATAACCTTCTACGTCTCCGGGATTCAGAGCGATAGCGCGGTTAGCATAGTCAATCGCCTGATCCGTTTTCTTCAGATATCTCGTGTAAATAAAAGCGAGTTGCTGATATGGCTCGGCGTTATTCGGGTTTGCCTTGATTGCGTCCTTTAGCACGTCGATTGCCTGCGGGAAATCATCCTGCTGTATCAGCAGACCGGCCACGCGCGAGGCGAGCTCTGACTGGCCCGGATCGACATTGAGGACTTTTCGATAGGCTTCCAAAGCGCTCTCCATCTCGCCGTTTTCCTCGAACGCCATTCCTTCAACAAAACGCGCGAGCGCGTCAGCTTTGTGCGCCCCTTGCGGCCGCAACGCGAGGTCTGAAGCCGCTTTCGAGGCGATGGAATCATCGTGGCGCGCGACTGTTTTCCCACCATGAGCGCGAGGGACTCTCACAGGTGAAGCCTTGGGCACTTGCGCCTCTGCGAGCACTGCTGCAACCAGAAAACACAGCGCGAAAATGAAATTTCGGCAGCCGCAGCAAACGCAACACTTTTTCTGCTCCCTCACGCTTAATCTTATCGTTCTGGCGCGTGTTCGGCAAACCGACACGGGCGGCAGCTTCGCTACGAAAAGCAGATGAGACCGAGCGTTACAACTTGTACCGCAATCGCTTTTTATGACGGTGCGCCTTCATGCGTTTGCGGCGCTTGTGCTTGGCGATTTTTGCTTTCCTGCGTTTTTTAAGCGAGCCCATTCAGATTGTTGGTAAATGCGAACCCGATTGAATCATCTAATTCGCCGCAGCGCAAGCGCAGTCGCCGATTCGTTATCTGGTTTCTTGTGATGGTTCGACTGCTGCTTTCTTTTTGTCCTGCGTGCCAATGCCAATTTTCTTCAGAAATGGCTCGATCGATTGTTTGCGGCCCAGAAATTTCTCGATGGACTCGTTGACATCACGCGAATCGCCGGGCTCGTAAATTTCGCGGCGCAATTTCATTCCGGCTTGTTTATCGAGATAGCCGTCCTTTGCCTTTTCAAAAACGGTTGCCATGTCGGCGGCAATCGCGTCCGCCCAGGCGTAGCCGTAGTAACCGGCATCATAGCCATTCAGATGACTAAAATAGGAGACGAACGTCGTACTCGGATCAATCGGCAAAAAGACTTTTTCCAAAATTGGGTTCGATATGGCCACGGAATCGTATGGCATTTCTTCAGGATGTGGATCATGGAGCGCAAGATCGAGTGAGGCGAAGGCGAACTGGCGGCGATAAAGGACGCCGGCACCTGCCAGCTTCGTGTCGTTGAGTTTTTTGACGATGTCTGCGGGAATTTTTTTGGATGGGTCGCGATAATCGGCAGCGAAAGTATCCAGCACTTTCTTGTCCCAAACCCAGTTTTGCAGCATCTGCGATGGCGCTTCAACAAAATCACCCGGGACATTCGTTCCCGCGAAGCGGCCATACTTGGCGCGAGTGACAATGGAATGCAGAGCATGGCCAAACTCGTGGAAAAGCGTCTCGACATCCTGATGCGTCATTAATGACGGAGCATCGCCATTCGCCGGCGGGAAATTGCAGAGCAAGGCAACGGTGGGCCGCTGATATTTTCCGTTCGGCAAAAGCTTGCCGCTGATGATGACAAATTGCGCGAAGTGATTGTATTTTCCTTCTCGCGGGAACATGTCGAGGTAAAACATCCCGAGCGGCTCGGCCGTGCCTGAGTCGGTGACGAGATACAGCTGGAGATCGTCAATCCATTTGTACGGCGCGACAATTTTTTCGAATTTCAGACCAAAGATGCTCTGATAAATGTTGAACATCCCGTTGAGGACTTTTTGGAACGGGAAATACGCACGCAACGCTTCCTTATCGACGTCGTATTTTTGCTTGTCCCGCTGGTTGCTGTAGTACCGCCAATCCCACACCATGATTTTGGCGTTAGGATCTTTGGTATCGGCAGCCTTCAACTTTTGCAGTTCCGCAACTTCACTGTCGAATTTCGGCTGGATGCCCGCGACCAGATCATTGATGTACTTTTCCGCATTCATGCCGGTCTTGGCCATTTTGACTTCCGTCTGGTAATCGTCCCATGACTTATAACCGAGGCGCAGCGCGATCTGGTTTCGGAGCGCCAGCATTTGGTTTAGAACAGGAACGTTTTTGTTTTTCGCAAGCGTTTCGCGAACGATGTAGAGCTGTTTACGCGTCGCCTCGTTTTTAGCGTTCTCCTGCACTGTGTTGAATTGCCAAGTGACATTCGCCATCACGGTATAAACGTCGTCTCCGGTTTTGATTCCGGGCGAGGCGAAGAAGCTTTCCGGAAGCCCATCGAGATCGGCTTTGCTGAACATGACCGGAGCGTTGGAGTTAATGATGTTGGTCTCGAAATCCGTTCCCAGTTTGGTCAGCTCCTTGCGCAGTTCCTCAACTTCTTTGCGCTTGTCGGGTGGCAACTCCAAGCCGGCACGGCGATAATCGCGCAGCGTTTCCTTGAGCAGCTTTTCATCTTCGCCGCTGAGCTTTGGATGCGTATCAGCAAATGCCTTTATCGCCTTGTAAACGTCTTCGCGATAATCAACACCGACCGCCCAGTCCTGAAACGCTTTCACGGCACTCTCGGCAGCAGTGCGCATGGCCGGATTGGTGTTCGTTTCCTTGATGAGTGTAGCTCTGCTCGCCGCTAGACTCGCCTCGTACGTGACATCATCCAAAGCGACCACAGTGCTCTTAAAACTGGCCTTGCTGGGATCTTTGGCACCGATGCGGTCCAGCGATGCGGTCGCCTTGGCAATCGCATTTTTCATTGCGGCCTCAATCGCTTCCGGTGTTTGCTCCCAATCGGGGATCGTCAATACGGCGTTGGCCTTTGCCGCGGCGGAACTAAAATCATCGACTGTTTTCATTTCGCCAGCCGAAACGATTAAGCTCGAAGCGAGCAGGATGAGGGAGATGTAAACAATTGCGGCTTTATTGGAATCGTTCGACATAACAATGGAAGAGCAAAATAGGCCACAGAGTTACACAGATTTCACCGGTGGCAGAAGGATTTTTGATGAATCTATATTTCACCTGTGTTCATCTGTGACGAGAAGAGCGATCTGGCGAGACGCGTAAAGCATGGTCCACAAGTTTTTCGTTGCTTTTATTCCGATTTTTGTCGCGATAGATCCTATTGGGTTGGTGGCCATGTTTATGGGTCTGGCTGGGGATACTCCACGCGAACAGCGACAGCGAGAGGGTTTCATTGCCATCTTCACGGCGCTCTGTATTTCGATCGGGTTTATATTTCTCGGAAAAATAATCTTTACCGCACTTGGAATCACAGTAGCGGATTTTCAGGTGGCGGGCGGTCTGGTTTTGCTTGGCTTAGCCGGACGCGAATTGCTTAATGTTGCGCCGGCCACTCGCGAAGCCACCGCCGACTTCGGCATTGTCCCGCTTGGAATGCCCTTGATAGCCGGGCCGGCATTGCTGACGGCGCTACTCGTGCTTGTCGATACAGTCGGCCTGGTATTTACGATTGCGGCGCTTCTGGTCAATCTCGGGCTGGTGGTGATCGCATTCTGGAATGCCGATTTTGTCGCGCGCTGGATGGGCAGGCAAGGGTTACGCGGTGTTTCGAAAATAGTCGCGCTCCTGCTGGCCGCCATAGCGGTCAGTCTGGTCCGCCGTGGTTGGCACGGCGTGTGATTGCCGCGAATGACGATCTCGCGGCGTGTTAAAAACCTGAATCGAAACGCCCGCCGCTGGCAATATGTCGTCGCGTTGAAGGCCAGAATTCCTTCAGCTCTGCGGTTTTGTCACCGTGCTGATATCGCCAGTTCAACTCAGTTTCGATCGCCTTGATTTCGTCCTGCTGTGGCAGCGCCATTCCGTTGTAGATGTA
>DASXYB010000154.1:0-14170 GCA_036502745.1 Candidatus Udaeobacter sp. | reverse complement strand
TTCAGTTTCGACGGTAGTGGCGTCGCGCGATTCTATCGCCTCAATGTTGGCGAGCGGAAACGGCTTCTCCAGTTCGAAACTGGTGAAGCGCACACGTTGCAGCCCTTGCAAGACTAAATTCGATGTGCCGTCGGTGCGTTCGACACAGGCCCGAATCAATCCGGCGGTGGCGAGATGGAAAAAATCCTCACGGGCCTGCCAGTCCGGGCAGATCGGCTTGATCAATGCCACGCAAAACATCCGATGCTCTCGAAGCGCGTGCTCGAGCATCTTTCGATAGCGCGGCTCGAAAATGTAAAGCGGTAGCAGCGCGTGCGGAAACAGCACGGCTCCCGCAAGCGGCATGACCGGCAATTGCTCAGGTAAACTTACGGAGGCGGACATGTTTCGGCATCTGTACCTTATGCCTGTCGGGCAAAGGGCAAGTGTTGAGGAGGAATAGACTCACCGACCTAATCCCAGTGCGCGGACTTGTTCCAGTGACATTTGACCTTCCACGTCGGTCGCGGCAGCGATCGATGCGTAGATCAGGACAGAGCCGGCGCGCGGCAGCAGAACACGAGAAACCGCCCCGAGTTTACCGATTCCCATTACCGCAAGTGAGACATTCCAACGGTTGCTTGTCGTCAAGTCGAGCAAACGTCCGAGTTCCATCGGTGTATCCGTACGCGTGGCAACTTTGAAAATATTTGCACCGTGGGATCTGGCTTGCTGCGCTTTCGCCTTCAAGATTGCCACGCTGGGTGTCGACTTCAAGTTATGGAAGGAAATGATTCGCCCGACATGTTTCGTTTTAGCGATCGCGAGCAAGTCGCGCAGCGCACCGGCTGAGCGTAACTCGACATCGATATAATTGGCGTGATTCAAGAATTGAACGAGCAGATCCCTCCTTTGCCGCAGCGAAAGTTTGTTAGCGCCGCCTTCGTGCGGATCTCGTGCTGTGATGATAAGCGGCCTGCGCAATTTCCGTAACGGCCGTTCCATTTGGTCCGCTATGCCCGCGAGATAATCCAACCGCAGTTCGAATAAATCCGGCGGTCTGCGCATCCGTACCGCTTTTTGCAAATCGGCAGCCGATGCGATCACACCGACAACTTGCGGACGCCGCTTCGTCGAGTGCCCCGCCATCATTCTTTCGTCACTGACGGTGCAATCATTCTCTCGACGTACTTAGCCAGGATGTCGAATTCGAGATTTACGAGATCGCCGATGCTTGCACGATCGAGGTTGGTATGGCGCCTGGTGTAGGGAATGATCCACACCGCAAAGCTTCTCGGAAGGACTTCCGCAACGGTGAGACTGATTCCATTGACAGTGATGGAACCCTTGGAAGCCACATAATCCTTGGAGTTTTTCGGCAATTCGACCTCCAGTCGGAAGTCTGCGCCTTTGCTGTCGAACGCGATAATGCGCGAGACACAATCTACATGGCCTTGAACGAAATGTCCGCCGAGGCGTCCGTCAGCGCGCAGAGCCCGCTCCAGATTCAGGCGGCTGTTCTGCCGTAGTTGCTTCAAGTTAGTGCGAGCAATTGTTTCCTCGAGCAGATCGAAACTCAGCCGGTCACCGCGGCGCGAAGTTAATGTGAGACAACAGCCATTCACGGCGATGCTCTCACCGGTTCGCGCCTCTCTCGCGGTGCGCGGCGCAGCGATCTGTAATTTTGTGCCGTAACCACTCGCCCGCCTTGCGACAACTTTGCCGACTTCTTCGATTAATCCGGTAAACACAAGCCTAGCGTAATGGTCGATAGCCAATAGCCAATAGCCAATAGCGAATTGCTGATTGCCGTTACAGGATGAATCAGCTATCGGCTTTCGCGCATGCAAGATCTTTCGGTGTTCGGTATTCCAGTCGATTTTATTTTGTTTGGACTAACATTGGCCGGCGTCGCCGTCTTCCATAAGTGCACGATGCGTGTCGCCCTGACGGGGCTGGTCACAATCGCGGTATACAAAATGACGTTCACAGGTTTCAAAACTGGTGAAGGGGTAATGGGATTCATTTCTCATGTCGGACATGAGTGGGTGATTCTCGTCAACCTCCTATGTCTTCTGATGGGATTTGCACTGTTGTCGCAGCATTTCGAAAAAAGCCAACTGCCATTGGCGCTACCAAAATTTCTTCCTCACGATTGGAAAGGCGGTTTCATTTTGCTGGTGATGGTCTGGATTCTTTCGAGTTTTCTGGACAACATCGCCGCGGCACTAATCGGTGGCGCGATGGCGCACCAACTTTTCCGCGGCAAAGTGCACATCGGTTATCTGGCGGCGATCGTGGCCGCTTCGAATGCCGGTGGTTGCTGGAGCGTACTCGGCGACACAACGACGACGATGATGTGGATCGCTGGTGTCGCGCCGAGCCAGGTGTTTGAATCAATTACGGCCGCAGCCGTAGCCCTGCTTGTTTTCGGAATTCCGGCGGCGATCAAGCAGCATCGGCACTCGCCGATTCTGAAACGGGCTCACGAACGCGTTCACATCGATTGGATGCGGATCGGTATTGTGGCACTAATCCTCGTCGTAGCCGTTGCCGCAAACATTACGGTGAACACAAAATTTCCAAAGCATTCCGGCAGTTTTCCATTCATCGGCGTCGCGGTCTGGACGGCGATCGTGATCTCGATCGGGATGCGCCGTCCTGACTGGGAAGTGCTGCCGCGAACTCTAAGAAGTTCGATCTTTCTGCTCTCACTTGTTTTGATCGCCTCAATGATGCCTGTGGAGCGGTTGCCGGATCCGTCGCCACGGACCACGCTCGGCCTCGGCTTCGTCTCTGCCGTGTTCGACAACATTCCGCTCACCGCACTCGCGCTGAAACAAGGCGGATATGATTGGGGGCACGTTGCATACGCAGTGGGATTTGGCGGCTCGATGATCTGGTTTGGATCCTCGGCAGGCGTTGCAATATCGAGCATTTTTCCCGAAGCAAAATCGGTCCTAGCGTGGGTCAAGGGCGGCTGGTTTGTGGCTGTCGCATATCTCGTTGGATTTGCTGTGATGCTCGCCTTTATCGGGTGGCAACCCGAACCGAAAAAACGACCGCGACATGGCGAACCCAAATGGATGGGTGCTCGGGTCACTTCCATTACACGCAAAGAAACCACATGGCAGCCTCGTTAAAAAAGGTTTCGCTAACGATCTTCCAGCGCTTTTTCCGGACGGAGACACTCGGCGGTCTCATTTTGTTGGGATTCGGTCTTGCCGCGCTCGCCATTGCCAATTCGCCATTGTCCGCAGCTTACAATCATCTTTGGGAAATACCGCTGACGCTGGCGATCCCGCCTAACGAGCTTTCGCTGAGCCTGCACGAGTGGATTAACGATGGTCTGATGGCCGTGTTTTTTCTTCTCGTGGGCCTCGAAATCAAACGGGAATTGCTTGCTGGTGAATTGTCATCTCCCCGGCAGGCGGCGCTCCCAATCGCGTGCGCTATTGGTGGGATGGCGGTGCCTGCGCTGATTTATTTGATTTTTAATTTGCGCGGTCTTGGCGCGCACGGTTGGGGCATCCCGATGGCAACCGATATTGCATTTGCCTTAGGCGCACTCAATTTGGTCGCTCCGCAGGCGCCAATCGGCGCAAAAGTGCTGCTGACTGCTCTAGCCATCGTCGACGATATGGGAGCGGTGCTCGTTATCTCGCTTTTTTATTCGGAGGCGATCGTCTGGAGTGCGCTCGCCAGCGCAGCGATAATGCTGCTCGTGCTGGTTGGCTTTAATTTGATCGGGATTCGTCGTCTGTGGCCGTACTTACTGGTCGGGGTCGTGCTATGGTATTTTGTTCATGCCTCCGGCGTCCACGCCACGATCGCAGGCATTGCGCTTGCCTTTACCATTCCTACACGTTCGCGCATCAACGCGCGGGAATTTTCCAGAGAAGCGCGCTCGCTGCTGGATCAATTCGACCGAACGGAAACCGGCGACCTTGTGGTTTTGACCAGTAAAGGACAACAGGAAGCCATGTTTGCGCTTGAGCGTGCGAGCGAAAGCGTGACAGCCCCCGTCCTTAGACTCGAGCACGCGTTGCACAACATCTCGGCGTTCGTGGTGATGCCGTTGTTCGCTTTCGCCAATGCTGGAGTCAAAATTGATATGTCGCTACAGCATTCAGAAATTGGGTTCGGTATATTGGCGGGACTGTTGTTCGGCAAACCACTTGGAATTATGATGTTTGCGTTGATTGCTGTGAAAACCGGGATTGCGAGGCTTCCTCAGGCCGTGAACTGGAGATCTTTGCTGGGATACGGCCTTCTCGCCGGAATCGGTTTCACAATGTCACTATTTATTGCCATGCTGGCGTTCGACGATATGGCTTCGGCTAACGCAGCAAAACGCGGGATTATCGTTGGTTCCCTTCTGGCCGGAGCCGCCGGAGCCGTGATGCTGCGCACGGGCCGAGCTTTGCGCGATGGCACGTAGTTCGCAAACATCCCCCGTATCTGGTGAAAAATACGCGTCCCATGTGGCGACGCGGCAAAGCGGGAGCGTTGCCATTCTCTGCGCTGTTCTTTTCCTCTCCGGCACGGGCGCCCTTATTTTCGAAACACTGTGGCTGCGACTTAGTGGGTTGGCCTTTGGTAACTCGACATGGGCCGCAGCGCTGATTCTCTCCAGTTTCATGGCGGGGTTGGCATTGGGAAACGGACTGGCTGCCTCATTGAGAATCAGGCGATGGCGACCGCTTCATTTCTACGTTTTGTTGGAACTCTTCGTCGCACTGTTTGGCTGCACGATTGTTTTTGCCCTTCCCCTCCTTGGCGATTTCATGCGGCCGGTGTGGCAAATGCTGTGGAATTATCAGCCGACGCTGCTAGGCCTGCGGTTCGTGCTTTCGTTCCTGATTTTGCTCGTGCCAACAACAGCCATGGGTTTGACGCTGCCGGTGCTCATTGAGGATCCTCTGCTGCGCGCGACAGAGTTTGGCCGCGCGATTGGCTTTCTCTACGGGTCAAACACGCTGGGCGCAATGCTTGGCGCAATTGTCGGAGAAGCTTATTTCATCCGCGCATTTGGACTGTACGGCACAAGTTTGGCAGCTGCGGCGGCGGTTTGCATTGCTGCGGCGGTCGCCTTGTTAGTCGGGAGAGTTGGAGCAGCGCGATATATCGCAGACTCCAAAGGTCGCGAGCCAACCGCGACGTCCAAATTTCCGCTCAGCTTCGACACGATTTACCGGCCGCCGTGGCGTTTGCTTTTCGTCAGCTTCGGCACGGGTCTGATTCTTCTCGCGCTGGAAGTCATTTGGTTCCGATTTCTGCGGCTGTATGTCGTGTCATTGCCTATCGCATTCGCAGTGATGCTGGCAGTTGTGCTTGCCGGTATAGGCTCGGGCGGAATTGCGGCCGGCGCGATTTCCCGCCGCTCAACTGGAATGAATTACCTTGTTTCCTTCCTATTGCTCCTGACTGCGATCGCGGTGCTTTTGTCCTATCTGTTGTTCCCTGGCGAACTAGTGAAAACCGCTGCTGGCGCCTTTAGCCTTGCTTCATGGCAAATAGCATTGCTGTGTCTGGCTCTGATGTTCCCGGTATCGTTTTTATCGGGGATGATGTTTCCGACCATTGTCGCTCGCATTCAAGTTGAGGTGACAGATCGGATGAATAGCACTGGAATCGCTACTCTCCTGAATACGAGTGGCGCGGCGATCGGTCCGTTGCTCGCAACTTTCGTCCTGCTGCCGTGTCTTGGCTACCAAGCGAGTCTCATTTGCTGTGCTGCCGCGTATGGTTTGCTTAGCACCATCGTCACCGAACGCGCAGTGTGGTCGCTGCGTCGACCAACCGGGATCATCCTCGCCACGCTTTGGATCGCATTGCTCCTTGGCTTTGTATTTTTCCCATATCGACGCACCCAAGCGCATTTCGATCATGCGAGCCGCCCATACGACACGGACGATCAGGGCCATGTGCTGGCGCGCGTGGTGAAACGGATCGAAGGAACATCGGACACCTGGCAATTGCTACGGCGTGATTTGTTTGGCCACGCGTACTATTACCGGTTGCTAAGCGACTCGTTCTCGATGTCGGCCACAAGTCCGCGCAATCAGCGTTACATGCGGTTATTTGCCTATCTTCCGCTGGCGTTTCATCCCGGAGCGAAAGAGGTGTTGCTTATTTGCTACGGGTGCGGCGTGACTGCAGATGCTTTTACTCGGAAATCGAGTGTCGAAAGGATCGACATCGTGGACATCTCCAAAGAGGTGTTCTCTCTGGCTGATTTTTATACCGGAATCAATTACTCCAACCCCCTTCGGGATCAGCGCGTGCATGCCATCGTCCAAGATGGTCGGTTTTTGCTACAGGCGAGCGCGAGAAAATACGACATTATCTCGGGTGAACCGCCACCGCCGAAGGTCGCCGGCGCCGTGAATCTTTACACTCAGGAGTTTTTTTCATTGATGCGAAATCGGCTAAACGAAGGCGGAATCGCGACCTTTTGGCTTCCGATCAATCAATTAAAGGTGGACGAAGCCAAGGCGATCCTGCGCGCTTTTCACAACGCTTTTCCAAATACGTTGGTCTGGGGCAGCGCTGATCAGGACTGGATCATGATGGGGATCAATGGGCCGGTCCGCAGAGCGAGTGAAGATCAGCTTCGTGAGTTTTGGAATGATCCCGCAACGGGCGCAGATTTGCGACGGATAGGAATTGAGGTTCCCCAGCAACTAGGCGCACTGTTTTTGATGGACGGCGATGAAATCGGTCGGATCACGCAGAACATCGCGCCACTCACCGACGTGCATCCGAAGCGCCTAACGGATGAGCCCTGGGATGAGGAGGCAAGTCACCGGTTCGCGTTAACCTATTTTACGGCACCCGCGGCGTTTCAACGTTTTGTTCGGTCTTCGTTAATTAGTCAACTCTGGCCCGAAACAGTAGATCCGGCGGCTGTTGAGCTGGAGTCATTCTTCACGATCAGGCAGACGCGCTACCTTTCTGAAATCGTTGGGAGCAACAAGCTCGCTGAACTGGATCTTTATCTTCGCCATTCCCGTCTCAGGATACCCATCTTGGAAGTGTTGGGCAGCGATGCGTTCCGAATTTCTATTGCCGCGCGCGTGGCGAAAAATTCGGAGCCGCCGCCGCTCGAAATCATACCGGACTTGATCGCAGGGGCGCTGGCGCAGCGGAACATCGCCCGAGCGATTGGTTTTTTGGAGAGCGAGAGAGATCGGGGCGTGTTCAGCGCTAACGAGATGTTCCTGCTTACGTATCTCTACTGCTTGGATGGCAGTGTCGGCAAAGCGGAAGCGCTGGTGGCGAACAATGCCGACTTAATCAAGAAAGATCAATCCGCCGATTGGCTTTGGGACAAATTGCGGACCGATTTCGGATTTCACCGCCCTAATTGATGCGCCGTCCAATTTAGTTGAACTGCCAGTCAATCAAATTTGATGCGTCGCCACGCGTTTTTTATTGGCCTATTCGTTTTGGTCGCGGTGGCGCGTTTCGCGATTCTGTTCGCATCACAAACCCACGTCCATAGTGATGAAGCCATCATTGGCCTCATGGGTAAGCATATTCTCGAGGGACGTCACTTCTCGTTCTACATGTATGGTCAGCCGTACAACGCCGGCGCGGCGTGGGAAGCCTATGTGGCGTCGGTCGCGTTCGCGTTGTTCGGCGTCGGCGTCATTCCGTTGAAAGGCTGCATCGTAGTTCTATCGCTTTTGTGTCTGTTTCTGTTTTATCGGATGGGTTGCGCCCTCTACGATCAGCGCACGGCGGTTTTCGCAACGCTGGCCTTCGCCCTCACGCCAACGCTTCTCAAGTGGCACTTCCAAGTGAGAGGTTATTCCTGGTATTTTCTTTCAATCCCTGTCCTAACGCTGCTCTTTGCATCGATCGAATCGACCACGGTTTCCAAACGAAGAAAGTTACTACTCTTTGGTCTTGCCTCTGGCCTGAGTATCTGGTGCCTGGAGTTGGCCGTGCCGTTGGTCGCTGCGTTGTGGCTGCTGCTGGTTTTGCGCCGCAGGGTTTCGCTTAATAATGCACCAGCCGGTTTGATCGGATTCCTGCTGGGCTACGCGCCAGTGATCGTGTTTAACCTCATCTATCGATTCAGTAACTGGCGATATATTGTCATTGACAGACCGGGCGGTGGACTTTCGGCTCTCGTTCAGCTTTCTGATTGGCGGCGCATTTTTTTGGATGAGATGCCGAAGTTTTTCGGACCGGACACGGTTCTTTGGTACTACGGCGAAAAACCCGCAGTCGGCTACATTTTCTACGCCATCGCCTTGTTCGCTCTCGTATTGGGGATCTGCCCCTTCCTTAAATCGCCTCGAAAATTTCTACGCGCATTGCGCGGTGATTTAGCAGATAGCCCGCAAAAATGGGATTTTGATATGGTGGTGCTTACTGCAGCTTCTTTCGTTGCTTATCTAAGTCAGGCTCCCGGTGTCCCCAGCTATTTCTTTGGCGGCTGTTTTTTCTTGTCTATGCTGACGGGGCGAATGTTGGAACGTGGCTTTTCTTCCTCGATGCCATTGCCGCGGATCGGCGCGGCAATGGCGCTCGCCGCGATCTTGGTAACCGGAATTTTTGTTCACATCAGCGTCGGACAAACAAATCAGATTGAAACACTCTCGCTGTGCGAGGACAGGAAGACGTACTGCATGACACGAATTGCCTCAGCGGACATCGACGGAGTTCATCGCGATTTGAAGCAACGCAACGTGACCTCAGTCTGGACCACAATCTCTTTTATTTATCCATTGCTGTTCGAGAGCGGCGAAACGCTGGCGGTGTCTAACGAGATATTAGAAACCCCATTTCATGTCTATCCGGAGGACATGCCATGGCGCGAGCCCAAACGAAACCGGGAAGCGGCATTCGTCGTTGAAACCGATGTCCCTATTCGATCGCTCGTAGAAATGCGTTGCGAGCAGGTGTTCGGCTCGCCGCCGTCGACGCGCGAATACGGCACACTAACCGTGATCACCAATCGCTGAGCTCTAATCTGTCGATTGCAAGCTGAAAGGGCGCCTAACAGAGACTTACATAAAAACTACAAAAGGCGTCATTGCCGCTGCCACCAGAAAACGTTGTCTCCCCAGTCAGCGCTCTCTCCGTATCGCACGGGTGTATACTCCGTTGAGCGCATTGGGATTCGAGACACATGCGGTAACCAGTCGTTTGTCAGAAAAAACCCGGACGGCTTAAGCAAGGTGGAGATGTTCTGAAGTGCTAGCGCCTGCTCGAACGTGTCGTAATAGAGGAACACATTTGTGGCGATGATCAGATCGAATGGTTTTGTGGCCGATCCAGCGAACTGTTCGAAAACAACATTCAAATCCATAGGTTTGCACGACAGAACGACTTCCGGACGAATCGCAAGCGCACGGGTCTCAAGACCACTGAGAGCTGGCGGGGGTGGAATCGGAACGGCGGGCGTTCCGATCTCGCTACCGAATGAACGCCAGTAGTCAACTGCTTCGGCGGCCCATGGCCAGGACTCGCGCGGCAATTGCACGACGTAGTTCTCTCCTTTTTCGGCCCGGTCTCGTGCGCGGCGCAAATGTTCGAGAACCTCCTGACTAATGTCGAATGCGACGACTTCAATCTTTCCAGGTTCGGCAAGTCCCAATCGAACAAGCGAATCATAAATCGCGAACGGTTGCAGCGTCTGGAGCGGATAGAAATCGTAACCGAATCCTTTGTCGGTGAAATCCAGACCAGGCCCGATTACCGCTACGCGATTTACCGATTTCTTTGCGATTACTGTGCGGTCCTTCATGTCGCGCAGTGCGCCTTCAATGCCGAAGCTCGACAGAATGGTCGTATCAACCGAGATACCGCGATCGCGAAACACGAGTGAACGCTTCGAAAGCCCTGCCTTTTGGTCGCTCTCGCCGCCTGCTTCGTCAAACCGTTCGCGGATAGTGTTCTGCTCCTGCACAACCCGTCGAAGATTTTCCAGGACGAAAGTTCTTGTTCTCTCAAGTCCGGCGGATCGTTCCGGATGGATCCCGCGGCTTTGGAGAAGGTTTCGGAGAAAAATGAGCCGCTCGTTATTTTTCGGATTGCGTAGTGCTTCCACAAGATCAGCCACTCGCGCCTGCACAACCGCATCCTCGAAATCGTGGACGGTGATGACCCGCCGTTGAGTGGTGAACGATGTGCCGAATAAGAGCAGGTTAATCATGGAATCAAGAGCGCCCTGCTCCAGACGCGCACGAACCGTATTATCTTTTTGCTGAGCCCAAACCTTCCAGTTGCTTTCGTTAGGTTTCTTCAACTGCGGCGGGCGATCGCTAGCCAGCGCATCGAGCACCGGAACGACTGTCCCGAACGAAAGAATAGTTCGATGGGTATTTGCTTGTTTGGCGCGGAAACAGGCAAAAAGCCAAATGGCGGCAACGCCGATCATCAGCGCGAGAACCAATAGCAGAAGACTTTTCGATTTTAGTAACTTCATTTCTGTGCCGGCATAAACCAAGCCGCCTTACTGCCGGTCGCATGATACCGCGGAATTCGTGGTTCCAACCGCAAACAAAAAATTTAAAAAAAGGTGAAAAAAAGCTTGTCAGAGCCTCCCCTGTTCCGGTAGAGGGGAAGCTCGAACGACAAATGCCCTGATTTCGTCGTTCAAAAAAAGTTCAAAAAAACGAAAAAAAAACTTGTCAGAGCCTTCGAAATTTAATAAACCTCCCGAAACCTAACCAAACCAACGGAGAAACTAATGACACAAAACGCACTAAAAACGTTTAGATTCGTTCGTCTCGCTTTAATGGCGAGCGTCGGATTTCCATTAATCATTGCGTCGAACGCGTTCGCGCAATTACCGGCGCCTGCTGTGCCTGCTGAGCCTGCAGCTCCTCCGCCGTCCACGGCTGAGGTCGAGCGCGTCGTCGTGACCGGTTCGAATATTCCGACTGCGGAAGAGACTGGCCCAAACCCCGTGGATACGTACCGGCCGCAGGACATTGAAAAACTGGGCATCCGTAGCGCCACCGACCTTCAGGAATTTATTCCGCAGGCGGCGGGCGGCAGCGTCAACCTGAACATTGGCAACGGCGGTGATGGCACCATTCAGTTCAACCTCCGCGGTATTTTGCCAAAGGAGACGTTAGTTTTGATTGATGGCAAGCGCGTCGCCTACGGTTCGTTGGCTGGCGCCGCATTTAGCGGGGGCCCGGATATTAACCTGATTCCGTTCTCAATGGTTGATCACGTCGACATCCTGAAGGATGGCGCGTCGGCCGTGTACGGTTCGGACGCGATCTCTGGTGTAGTTAACTTTTTCTTAGTCCACAAATTCCGTGGCTTGGAGATTGGGGGCACTTACGGTAATACGAACATGGGAGCGTCCAATGAGATGGGCGAGTGGGAAGCATGGATCAAGGCCGGCACGGGCGATGACAAGACCGATATAGTGGTCATTGCCGATTTCTGGGAGCGCCTCAACGGTGTCTTCAGCCGCGATAGAGATATTTCCAGCAATGGGTTTCAAATACCTTTTGGTGGATTCGATAATCGCAGCGGCAACGAACCTGGCCGCGTTCAAAGCGGTCGTTTGCTTCCGAGCCTGTTCTTCGCTCCTGCTGGGCCAACACAATTTGGGATTAACTCCCCGCCGCCGCATTCAGCTCCAAACCGCGCGCATTCTCCCTTTTACAAGAACCCGTATGCGGTTAATCCGAATGCATATCCAGGCGCGCCCGGCATTATCGGGCCCAATTCTTTCGGGGGCGTAAACGGCGCTCCCCAATTCGGTACTCAATATAAGGGTGGTGGCGACTACTTTTTCTTTAACTTCGCAGCGTTCACGCCAGCTCTGCCGCCGGGAGATCGCCAGGTGTACTACGGATCGTTCACCCGCGATATTTGCGACAAGTACCTGACGGTGTTTGGCGATTTTAAATACGCGCGTTCATACTTCGATGCGTCTCTCGCAGCTGCGCCGTTTACACCTGATCCGTTCCACAACGGGAACACGGGCACCTTCTTTAGTCCTCAGGGCATCAGTGTGCCAATTACCAATCCGTTCAATCCGTTCACCGTTGCAGACGCCACGATTCCAAACTTCTTTCCTGATGGCTCTGGTCTTCCAGTCACGACCGGTGTTCGCTTCCGCTCCATCCAGGACACTGGCCAACGACACGAAAAATTCACTTACTGGGATCAGCTCTTCGACGTCGGCCTGCGTGGCGAACTCGGATTGATCGGCGATTACTTCAAGACTTGGAACTGGGAAGCAGGTTTCCGGTATTCGCGAAACGAGGGGCAGGACCTGTCCGTTGGCGAAGTCAGCCAACCTGGCTTGCGCGGCGCGCTCTTGGATACAAATCCTGCCACGGCGTTTAATCCTTTCTTTGGTCTCAATGGCCAAAATACGGCCGCCGCCAGAAGCGCAGTTTATGTTACTCTCCATAACTCAGGCGAATATGAGCTGCCTATTTACTATGGCACCTTTAACGGCGACCTGTTCAATCTTCCCGCTGGACCGGTGTCCTTTGCCATCGGCGGTGAGTACGACGCGCCGAGATTCACACGCGACCGGGATGCCCTCAATACTACCTTTAACACTATCGGCTCAACGGATGGCCAAAGCTTCCGTGTGAACCGTGATATCTGGGGAGTGTACGAGGAAGTAAGGATACCGTTCACGAGCCCCACGTGGAACTTCCCCGGGTTCTACAGCTTCGAGGTGGACTTTGCCGAGCGCGAGGAATGGTACAGCAACAACACTTCGTCGGTGCTGCCTTCTGGACTCTTCGCGGCTCAACCGGCTGTGCACACGAGGTACAACGCGCAGAAGCCAAAATTCTCTATCCGATGGCAACCGCTGGATCCCAAATATATCGGGGCCCTGACTCTGCGTGGGAGCTATACCGAAGCCTTCCATGCGCCGACCTTGTCGGAACTTACACCTGCGAGTTCGCAAAACTTCCCGGTCGTAGCAGATCCCTTTTCCAGTCAAACAGAGCCTCAGGTTGAGGAACGTGTTTTGGGAAACCCCAATCTTCACCCGGAAGTTGCCTATGAATGGACCTACGGAGCTGTTTACAGCCCGAAATGGATCAAGGGCCTGACGATAAGCGCCGATTGGTGGCACATCGATATGCGCGACATTGTAGCGACTCTTGGTGCTTCAACCATTATCAGCTTACTTCATCCGCCAAACAACGGTGCGTCAAGCGTTATAACCCCCTTCGGATCGGTATTCCGTTCCGCTGGTGCCAACCCGGATACGGAGCCGGGGCCAGTCGATCTGGTGATCGATCCCAACAATAACCTTTCCGGTGTAGTCTTCGAAGGTCTCGACTACGAGGCAATCTACATCCTGGATTCGACGATCTTCGGCGGCGGTGATTGGGGTAGGCTTACGACCACCGTTAACGGCACCTGGTTGTCGCGGGCTCGACTGCAGGTCGCCCCTCCATCTGTAAACCCCGATGGCACGATAAACCCGGGCACAAAACCGTTCGGTATCGCTGGTCAGTTTGTGTCTAGCTCATTCCCGCTAACCAGTTCGTTACCGTGGCATCGCGCGAACTTCAGTATGTTCTATGATGGTCCGGCTGATACTTGGATGCAGGGCCTGGATGTCGGTGCCGTAGTTCACTGGACCGGCCAGTACGAGGATGACAACCAAGCTCTGACAGGATCGCCGAAGCCTAACATGCCTAGAACTGGCGGACCCGGTATGAGCGGCGGCTTCTTCGGCCCGACCACCGGAACTGCCGCCCAGTTTCCTTGGCGCGCGCGTAAAGTGGATGCGTGGACCACGCTTGATCTCATCTTAAACTACACGTTTAATCTGCCACCACCCGCACCCGCAGAAGTGCCTGGCTTTGCCAAGGACGGCGGCAAAAACGTGAGGAGCGGAAAGGACGGTAAGGAAAAGAACGTCGTCCCGGTTTCCACGGCTGAATACGGCTGCAGCAATTGGAAATGGTGGCTTAACAACACCACAGTCACCCTTGGAATGCAGAACGTGTTCGATCAAGATCCACCGTTTGTAGCCGGCAGCTTCGAGAATGGCTACGACGAATCGTTGGCGACGATTAAAGGCCGATACTGGTACGTTGGACTGAAAAAGCGATTCTAGCCTGTAACTTAGGTTTCACAGCGGCCGGGCTCAAAACGAGCCCGGCCGTTTTGCTTTTGAAAGAAGGCGGAACACGAATTTCCGGAATGTTACGAATGCCTTTGCGATTCA
>DASXYB010000153.1:0-3791 GCA_036502745.1 Candidatus Udaeobacter sp. | reverse complement strand
ATATGATTCGTTAAACCACCGCTTAAACCATTTTAGAAAAGCCGCAACGCTGAGCGCGCGATTGGTGAGCGGCGCAGTAAGCAAATGAATGTGGTCAGGCATAACCATGATGCAATACGTGTTCCACTTGTCCAACTGGTTCACCGTTTCGCACACACTTCGCCAAGCTGCGCCATTAGCGAAGGCGTTAGAGCGAGGCGTGATGCAAATCGTAATAAAGTAAATGACCTTGCGGTCCCAAGGTAGCATCACCGGAATGCGTGGCGGTCGAGCCATAAATCGTATTTTGTAGGGCGTCTGTGTCAGACGCCAATTGGATTCCTTAATGGTTCGGCGTTTCACAGAAACGCCCTACAAATCTTGGCTACAACAACTCGGCGATCTGAACCGCATTCAACGCGGCGCCTTTGAGTAGTTGATCGCCTGAAACCCAAAACGACAGCCCGTTCTCCAGCGCGCAATCCACACGCACGCGGCCGACCTGACAATTATCTTTCCCAGCTACAGTGAGAGGCATGGGATAATGATTGCTATGCGGTTCGTCCGCGAGCTCCAACCCCGGGGCCTTCGACAGAACTTCGCGCGCTTGTTCCACCGAAACGGGCCGCTCGAACTCAGCGGTGACGGCAACTGAATGCGCCCGGTAAATCGGGACCCGCACGCACGTGGCTGAAACGCGTAGCTCCGGCAAATGCATGATCTTGCGCGTTTCATCCTGCATTTTTACTTCTTCCCTGGTGTAACCGTTTTCCAGGAAAGAATCGACATGTGGCAGCAAGTTGAAGGCGATGGGGTGCGGAAAAACTGTAGCCAAGCCGGAGTCTGCAGCTGATGGCGGCGTGTCCGCCGTAGCGTTGGCGAAGGCGGAGGTTTGGCGGGTCAACTCTTCAACACCTCGAGTGCCGCTGCCAGAGACGGCCTGGTAAGTCGCAGTGAAAACCCGAAGCACGCGAAAAATCTTATGCAAAGGGTAAAGCGCCATGAGCATCACGGTGGTGGTGCAATTCGGATTCGCGATGATTCCGCGATGGACTCTCACGTCGTCGGCGTTGATTTCAGGAATAACGAGCGGCACATGCGGATCCATCCGGAATGCCGAAGATTTATCGATCGCAATGGCATCTGCCTGGCACGCGATGGGGACATTGCTGCGAGAGACTTCGCCGCCGGCGCTGAAAAAAGCGATGTCGATTTTTTCAAACGATGCGCGATCGAGTTTTTCTATGGCGATTGAGTCACCGCAGAATCGAACGGATTTCCCGACTGAACGCGCCGAACCAATTGGACGCAGACTTGCTACGGGAAAACTTCTCCGCTCGAGTACGCGCAACAATTCAGTGCCGGCCGCGCCGGTCGCGCCCACGACGGCGATGTGATAACCTCCCATTAGCATGTCGATTGTACGCTGTAAGAGAAATTTGTCGCCAGCAGAAAAATTCGAATGAAGAGCATTCACGTTTCAATTCGCGACCAGCAACTCATCATAAAAGAAAACGAACAGCCGATCCGTACTTACCCCGTGTCCACGTCGAAATTTGGTGTTGGGACGGAGCAGGGGAGCTTCAAAACGCCGACCGGCCGTTTTCGCGTAGCGGAAAAAATCGGAAGCGACATGCCGCATGGAACCGTTTTCGTTGGCCGCGTTCCGGTTCAGTCCGACGAAGCCTTTCCTCCAACGGAGGATCTGATCACGTCACGTATTTTGTGGCTCGATGGACAGGACGAGCACAATGCGAATACGCGCGAACGCTTCGTCTACATTCATGGCACCAAACACGAGGACAAAGTCGGCACGCCTGCGAGTCACGGCTGCGTGAGGATGCGTAACAAGGACGTAATCGAATTGTTCGAAATGGTCGACGAGGGTACGCCGGTTGTGATCGAGGCGTGACGTTGAATGCGATTGGGGCCGCGACGCCCTCGTCGCGTCGGCACGTTGAAGAAACGCGCGGGGGCGCGCCGTCTCCATCCCGCAGGCCTGAACTCTTTGGTGGTTCAACGTAACGTGACTTGTGCGGCTTGGGGGGTCGGGTTGAATCGGCCTGGAAATACATCCAAACAACTTGACAAAAACGTTGTTGTCCGTGTGTGATCCTACACGCGCAGTGCAGCTTGCAACGAAAGGAGGCGATATAGATTGAAATTGATAAAGGCGATTATGATCGTGGCTGTTTTGGCCACCGCTTTGAGCTTTGGTGCTTGTGCTCAAAGGAAAGAGACTGTCACCACAAGCGCAGGGACAACCGGTTACCACAAATAAGACCGTCGCCCACAGGGCTTAAAAAACTTAAGAAAAGCATTGCTTCCCCCTCGTTCCCTGCCTAAACAGACCGGAGCAACTTGCTGCGAAAGGAGGCGAGATAGATTGAAATTTTTGAAAATGATCGTGGTAATGGCCGTTTTGGTCACGGGGTTGGGACTTGGGGCTTGTGCGCAACACAAGGAGGTTGTGGTCCCTCCGGCGCCAAAAGGCGGAAAATAGTTCCGCTGCGCGGCAATTTGTTGGGCTATTTCGCCCGAAAGGCCAGGTCGTTTTCGGCCTGGCCTTTTTCCGTACGGACCGATGAGTTCTGTTTCTATTGACCAGTTACATTCACGGGTGAGGACATGCCACCGATGATTTGCCACGTGGCATGCGTTCGAATCCACGTATGCGTGATCCGGATTTGGTCGGACCTGACTTCGGCGCCGGCGCTATCGGCCCACGTTGCCTTAACTCGATAATAATCCACCGCGAGATCGCCGGTTACCTGAATTGCAAGTTGCTCGATTGAGTACGACTGGAGCTTGATTCCTTTGGACGTGTTCGAAGTGATCCAGTCGGTGATGTGATCCTTTCGCACGGGCGCAGAACTGACAAATGGCCAGCCGAGGAAATTCTCGTGCCAGAGCGCGCGATACTTCTCCAGGTCGTTGGCTTTTACTTCTTGCCAGTACGCGTTTTCCAACTGCCACACCTGCGTTTGATCGTTCACTGGAATTTGTGCCAAAGGAGTCGCAGCAAACGCGAGAAACAAGGCGATCGTTTTCAACATGCGGCGATAATATTTAGCGAGCCAGGCGAACACCATCCTTAAGCACCGAGGTTCAATTCGCTTTGGTTCTGCAGCACGCGGCCCGGGTTAAACGAATCAATCAATGCACATTCACCAATTCAGCAGCGAAATCTGGCTGGCTCGGCCAATTAACGAGGTGTTCGCCTTTTTTTCGGATGCAGCCAATCTCGATTCGATTACACCGCCATGGCTGAGTTTTCGGATCGTCACGCGCCAACCGATTGAAATGCGCACTGGCACTGTCCTCGATTACAAACTGCGCGTCCGCGGTTTCCCTATTCGGTGGCGCAGCGAAATCACCGCGTGGGAACCGCCACACCGCTTTGTGGATGAACAAACACGCGGTCCGTACCGGATTTGGATTCATGCCCACATGTTTGAGCCGCGAAATGGAGGCACGCTTGTGTGCGACGATGTGCGGTACGCTGTTCCGTTCGATTGGCTCGTGCACAAATTGGTTGTGCGCCGAGACGTGGAACGCATCTTCGCGTACAGGGCGGCCTGCCTGCGGCGGCGGTTCGGCATTGCCTGAACGGGTTTGTGCCGCCTCTATTGCGCGCGCAATGCGGTTATCGGGTTGACCTTCGTTGCGCGAAGCGCTGGAATATAACTGGCAAGGATTGCGACCGCGAGCAGCACTACAGAGATGCCGATAAACGTAGTGGGATCGGTCGCGCTGATCCCGTACAGCAAAGTCGCCATGACGCGTGTCAAAACAACAGCCGCGCCTAAGCC
>DASXYB010000152.1:0-2200 GCA_036502745.1 Candidatus Udaeobacter sp. | reverse complement strand
GATGGGTATGCTGTGCGACGTGGTAGCCATCGGGAAACTGGAAACGTACTACGAACCAACCTTCTTTTGTTGGGTCGCCTTCGAGCACAGCCATCTTTGCCCCAGAAGGCAAGGCGGCTGGTCCCGCTTTCCATTCAATGGTTTCAGCAGGGTAAAGATGCATGTCCGGGGATTGCGTGTCTTCGGCGGCTAGCGGTGCATGATCGAAGAAAATGGCGATGAGAGAAACGACAACGGAGGCAAGAATAGTTTTCATGGATTGATTATTGCTCCCGATTTTGTGGAGGCATGTCGTTCAATAAAATTCGCGGTAATGCTTTGCTGTTTCAACATAGCCCCACGCCCATCGGGCGATGTCTTTTTGCTCATCGAGATTGAGTTGCCGCCGGATTTTCGCCGGTGACCCCAGCACGAGTGAGCCAGGCGGGATTTTCGTTCCCATCGTCACGAGGGCGTTTGCGCCGATGATGGAACGCGCGCCAACTTCGACGTCGTCGAGAATGATGGATCCCATGCCGACGAGCACTTCATTGTCGATGTTGCACGCGTGAACAATCGCGGTATGGCCGATGGTGACCAGTTCTCCCACGATTGTTGCGTAACCGGTGTCAACGTGGACAGCAGCGTTGTCCTGAACGTTCGAGCGTGGCCCGATGATAATGCGATTGATATCACCGCGCAAAACCGCGCCGTACCAGATGCTTGATTCTTCTTCGAGAATTACGTCTCCGAGCAAAGTCGCGCCAGGAACAACCCACGCGCTGGAATGAATGGTGGGACCTTTTTGCAGTCGCGGGAGGATGCCGTCGTGTCCGGTCGGCAGTGAGTCTGGTTGAACGTGCATTTACCCGTCAACGTCTAACATCGGAGGTCCAAGGTTGAAATGATAGAATCGGATTTTCTTATTCACGGACCTAAGCGATTATACGCCCCACATGCCCGAGCTTCCTCCGGAACAGGTTACGCCGTTCGTCTTCTCCGATCCAAGCGGTAAACGCTGGCCTCGGCTACGCCTCATTCTGCTAATCGGCGGTGTGCTGTTCTTCGTGGCACTGGTGCTTTTCGTTCAGACGCTTTTTGTCATACCAAAGATGAATGTGCCGTTTTCGTTGCGGCAGTTGAAAGGCCAATTGCGAGCGTTGCAACGAGAGAATCCTGCGGGCCAGGTTTCTCCAGCTTCGTTACTGTGGCAGAAATTCAGCGAGACTCGCCAGGCGGCGAAAAAACTAGCTGGTACGGCACCAATTCCTTCACCGCGCCCGCGAAAGAAAGCGCCTAATAACGAAGTGCGACTCGCGTTCTATATAAATGGCGATCCGGACAGCTACGCATCGCTACAGCAACACGCGGCACAGATTACGCATGTCTGCCCGGAGTGGATGACGGTCATCGATGGCATGGGCAATTTGCAAATCGACTCCGATGCTCGCGTCTCAAAGCTGGCCGCAAACAAGGGAATCTCGCTCATGCCGCTGTTGACGAATCTCGTCGGCGACACCTGGCAGCCCGAAGCGATTGAGAATCTCGCGCACGGACCGGCGAAACGACAAGACGGGTTTATCCAGGATGTGCTTACGGTATTGCGCAACGCCAAGGCTGCCGGCGTCGTTGTTGATTGGCAACAAATTGATCCTGCTTACAAGAAGGATTTAACCGGATTCCTCGACAAATTTGCGGACGCGTTGCACGACGATAACAAAGAGCTCTGGTTGTGCGTTCAGCCAGGGCAAGAGCTGGACTACATCGACATCGACGCGCTCAGTGACAACGTCGATCGTTTCGTCGCGATGTTGTTCGATGAAACGTCGGAGACGGATCCGCCGGGACCGCTGGCATCTCGCTCGTGGTTTGAAGGTTGGCTGCATGTCCTGTTAGATGGTTCCGACACCAAGCAATGGATCATTGCAATTGGCAGTTATGGGTATGACTGGCCTATCGGCGGCAAGAAGGCTGAGCTGATCAGTTTTTCCGAAGCGATGAGCCGCGCCAAGGACGCTGAAATCGAGAGCGTTCAAATTCAGGGGCCGAGTTACAGCCCGTATTTTTATTTCCAGGATGAGGACACGGAACACGCGGTCTGGTTCCTCGACGCCGTCACATTTCTCAACGAATTGCGCGGGGTGCGCGATGAGAAGGCGGGCGGCTTCGCACTTTACCGGCTCGGCAGCGAAGACCCGGCAATCTGGGACGCGTTAAACGT
>DASXYB010000151.1:0-4478 GCA_036502745.1 Candidatus Udaeobacter sp. | reverse complement strand
AAATGCGCAGAGGTAATCAATGAAACCGGCGCAACGTTGATTCATTCGTTTGAAAATCAGCACGTGATAGCAGGTCAGGGGACAGCAGCAATGGAACTGCTGGACGATATTTCCAACCTTGATGTGATTATGTGCCCGGTTGGCGGTGGTGGTCTGTTGTCGGGCACAGCAATCGCCGCGAAATTAATGCGGCCGCAGATAAAAGTAATCGCGGTCGAGCCTAAGAATGCTGATGATGCAGCGCAATCGTTTCGTGCAGGACGCCGCCTCGTCACTGCAAAGAAATTTACCATCGCTGATGGCCTGCGCACAAATATAGGCGAACCAAACTTTGCGATCATTCAGCAACACGTGGACAACATTGTGACCGTAAGCGAGGAAGCCATCATTTCGGCGATGCGCACGATCTGGGAGACGATGAAGATCGTGATCGAGCCATCAGCGGCAGTGCCGTATGCGGCGATTCAAGAAGGCAAGATAGATGTCAGTAACAGCAGCGTCGGCATCATTCTCACAGGCGGCAACATCGATCTGGATGCATTGCCATGGAGCTGTAGGTAGGGACATCGCACTGCGATCTCCGTCCCTACCACTGCGGCAGACGAGCACGAAAAGGGATGATTAATTACTTCCTGTTTTTCCTGGCCACTGTGCTGGCGGGAACAATCAACGCATTGGCGGGTGGAGGTGGACTGATCACATTCCCCTTGTTAATGCTCGTCGTAGCACCGATCACAGCTGACGCCACAAGTGCAGTTGCTTTGTTCTTTGCTTATCCGACGGCTGTGTGGCGCACCCGGGACCAGTTAGAAGGTGTCATCGGTCGCGGATGGTCATGGCTGCTTCTGATTCCAAGTGTGCTTGGTGGTTTGTTCGGAGCTGTGTTGCTCAGCCGCATGGGTAATCGCAGTTTCATTCAGTTGGTACCGTGGTTGGTGTTAGTCGCCACTGTTATCATCGTGCTGCGGCCGATCCTGGTTCGACTCGATGAAAGTGGCAGCGTGCATCCGGACATCACGGTGGCGTTGTGGCCCGTCGTAATTGCGGGCATTTTTCTAGTAGGATTGTACGGCGGCTACTTCGGCTCCGGGATTGGGATCCTCATGATCGGCGCGCTGAGTTTTATTTCGCGGGGAGATATCCGGCACGTGGTTGCGCTCAAGAACTTCCTGACTCTTTGCATGCGAGGCGTAGCAGTCCTGGTGCTCGTGCTCGAACGTGATGTGAACTGGAATTACGGTGTGCCGATGGCGATTGGGGGTCTTGTTGGTGGCTATGTTGGAGGAATGGTATCGCATCGCGCTAATCCTACAGTGGTTCGATCGATCGTTATCACGATTGGTTTTGCCGCGACAGCCTATTACTTTTGGAAATTGTACGGCTCGGCCGTGGTTAGGGCAGGCGCCGAATAGAGGGCAGAGCAGATATCGGTCGCTGAGCTAGATCAGGCGCTTCTTGTGTGGGGAAGTTGTCAGCTTCCCCTACAGGCTCATGTCTGCGGCGAATCAGTTTTTTAAACCTCGGTCGCGGCCCAGAACTTTGCGAAAGCACGGGGCCAACTTCGGTCGATAACACTATCTCGAGCGGAGTTTGCCATGCGCTGCCGCAGCGTTTGATCGCTCACAAGAGCTCGAATCGCGTCCGTCAAGTCTTCGACGTTATGCGACCTGGTGATCAGACCGTTTCCGTTGTGCGCCACTAATTCCTTAGGGCCGCCGGAATCGGAAACGACAACGGGCAATCCGGAAGCCTGTGCTTCCAGGATTACGTTGCCGAACGTGTCGGTGGTGCTGGGGAAAACAAAGATGTCCGCCGACGCATATGCGGTAGCCAATTCTGTGCCTCTGAGATAACCAGTAAAAAATGCGTCGGGCAAAGAGTTCGCGAGTGCTTCGGAATACGGACCATGACCGACGACAAACAGTCGAACCGGCAGTCCTTCTTCGCGCAGACGGCGATAAGCATCAGCCAAAAGATCGAGGTCTTTTTCTCGTGAAATGCGGCCGACGTAAAGCAGGCGAACCTCCCCGTTCGACGCTCCGAATTTTTCAAAAAACGCGGAATCGCGTCGACCGGGGTGAAACAATTCGCTGTCGAGGCCGCGCGGCAAAATCTTCAGTTTTGCCGGATCGAATCCGCGTTTAATCCAACTTCGTTTGTACTCGTCCGAATTAACGAAGACAGTGTCGACCTGCCCATAGAACCAATGCATGTATCCCCATGCCACGCTTTCAAGAAAACTGTCCTCGGTCAGAATCCGGATGTACTGGGGGAAGTCGGTGTGATAAATGCCGCTGGTTTGTAAGTTGAGCATTTTCGCCGCGAGCAACGCGGTTAAACCTACCGGGCCCGGCGTGCTGATGATGATTTCAGTGAATCGTTCCCGCTGGACGTAATCCAGCATCTGTAGAATCGGCGGGAAACTCAGTTTCTGCAGTTCGTATTCTGGTAACTCGAATTCGCCGATCGGTGGGAAATTTTTGATTGGTATGTCGGAAAGTTGAAGGTCGCTTCGTGAAGCCACGACGACCAGTTCCTTTCCTGCAGCGGCTCCGGCAGCGGTCATTTTGCGAATCGTCGTCGCCACACCGTTCACATCTTCCAAGGTGTCGGTGAACCACGCGCGTTTGTGATTTTGTAACGCAACGGGAATTTCGCCGGTCAATTCCTTAAACAATTTCCGCAGCCATTTGCGCGAGGGAGCCTGGCTGTGAAACCCGTAAATATATGGCGTTAGGATCACGAGGATCGGCGCAATCGCGCTCAGAGCCTGCACGCTCTCCACCATGTTGCCACTACTGAGTTGCTGGACGAATTTATTGAAGAACCGAAACGCGAGTTGTTCGGCGACCATGTTCGCCATGAGAAACGTGCGGCGCTCCGGTTCGCTAACCGTGTCCAACTGCGCGGCCAGTTTCGCCTTCACCTCTGGTCGCGCGAAATAGCCGGAAAGCTCTTTCCAAAGCGAGACATTTGCCGGTTTGGCGAAATCGAAAATCTTCCCGGACAGAACACCTTGCACGATGAATTCGGTTTTCTCCTTCAGTGTGAATTCCGTCGGAGCACGGCCCTCCATGAAACGTGAAAACATTTTCTCCAGCAGTGCGCCACTGGGGCCGAGCTTTTCGTGAAAACGGTCCTGAATGAAACACGCGACGGTGTTATAGAAGCCATGCGACAAAATGAGTGGCGTCCCGCCGTGGCCGCGCGGTGTGCACTTACCATTCCGAACTGATTTCAGGAATTCTTCCGCAGACTTTGCAGCAGGCGTTTCTGTGAAAGCAGAGGCTGCAAACTGGCCGCCATGATCGTCGGAGCCGGCTACCAAAATCTTTTTCCATGGCTCCGCATGCGTAGGCGCCACACCGTGACGATCTGCAAACACATCGATCTGCTCCGGTGTTAATTGCTTGAAAAGAGTGTGTGCCAGATCGCTCAGAAGCGCGTCACGCAAACCGTTGATGCCCTCAAAATGTTTGAACAGAAGGATGAGCTGCTCGAGGTGTATTGCCTCGAGTTTGCCATTCACACTGTACAAGGGGTGTGCGACTGCGTGAGCGATTTGCGCACGCTGCAAGTACCGCTGCAGATCGAAGATGTTTTCGCAGACGCCTTCAATATCGCGGTGCTGCTGTTCCGAAATGCCCCATACCAAAATGTGCAGCTTGCAGGCGTCCTGCGGAAAATAAGTAGTGACCTGCTCGCTGATGAAGGTTCGAGGCAGGTGCGCAATTTCCAGGCAGCCATCGATCGAGTCGTGATCGGTGATGGTAACATAATCCATCTTCCGCTTCCGCAGCTGTTCGTACAACTGCTTTGGATCCGAATAGCTGTCGGGAAAATCGAATCGCCGAAAAAGCCACTCTTCGGAGCGGGCACTATGGCGCGAATGGATATGTAAATCGCACCGGCTCATCTTACATTCCTCGCTTCAACCTTTGGTCAGCGATCCAATCCTGATAGGTCGTAGCGGTTCGCGTGCCTTTCGTTGCGGCGATGAACCCCAGAATCTGTTGCCAAATGATTGGCTGGGAATAATCGGGCGGATGAATGCTTATCCGCAAGAGGGGCCTGCTTCTCATCAAACGGAACAACGCCGCGTTCCAACTGCGACTAAGCGCACGCCGCCAATTATTGTGAATACTGTACACAAGCGTTCTCGCCGGGAAGATGGTTTGTGATCGAAGATCGCAGACACTGCGCAGGCGAGTTGTATATTCCAATTCCGCATCACGTACGGCTTGCTCTGCTTCTTCTCCCAGCAACCACGCGGGGGCGATGAAACCGTGTGGCTTGAGTCCAAGCGCACGGAACTGATCGCGTGCTGTGGTAATGCGCCGCAGAGCTTCCTCGTAACCCAAATCGTAAAACTCGCCTTCGTTCTGGGTATAAAATCTGGTCATGAATTTGTCGCGCAAAGTCTCTTTTCGCTGAGGCGGGCGTTCGTGAAAAAAACCGTGGATCACGATTTCGTGCCC
>DASXYB010000150.1:0-2969 GCA_036502745.1 Candidatus Udaeobacter sp. | reverse complement strand
CTGCAACTGATAGAACGTTGGCCGCGCGCCGAGCTGGCTCAGCACAAACACCGCCGGCACATTCAGCGAACAAGCGAGCGCTTCGCGTAAGCGCACCGGTCCAAAATAATGATGACTATAATTTTGCGGATCGTAATCGGCGTACTCATTGCGAATGGCATCAGGCGTGTCGGGTAACAAGCTCGCCGCGGTGAACAGCCGTTTGTCGATCGCTCCGAGGTAAACGAACGGTTTCAAAGTCGATCCACAACTCCGCGGCTGTGTCGCTCCGTTGATCTGCGAAACGCCGTAATTTTCCGAACCAATCATGGCGCGTATCGCGCCCGTTGCGTTTTCGATGACTACAACAGCGGCCTGCGTGATGTCATGACGATTTAGCGCTGACAAATGCGAACGCGCCAAACGTTCGATTGTCGTTTGCAGATCAAGATCGAGCGTGGTTCTCACTGTGCCGCGTAGTCCCTGGTTATGCGCCACGACTGCATCCACAAAATGCGGCGCAAAAGTCGGCGGATCGCTGCGAACGATTTTCGGCGGCGACACAAGCAGCGATTGCTGCTCGCGTGTGATAACACCCAAATCAGCAAGCCGCGCGAGCGATCGCGCGTATTTACGATTAGCTTTCTCCGGATGGCGCCACGGATTCAAGCGTGTTGGTGCTTGCGGCAGGCCGGCCAGGAAAATTGCTTCGCTCAAAGTGAGATCGCGAGCCGGTTTGCCGAAATATGCGCGAGCAGCTGCCTCGGGACCGAGCCGCCGATTTCCGTAGCTGCTGCGATTCAAATATTCCGACAGAATGCGCTGCTTGCTCCAACGCCGTTCTAATTTCCAGGCGACGATTGCCTCGTACAGTTTGCCGCTCCAAGTGCGCCGGTCACGATTGTTCGCGAGTTTCACGACTTGCTGCGTGATCGTCGATGCGCCTGAAACAATTTGCCGCGATCGCAAATTCCGCGCGCATGCGGCAACGGTCGAGCGCCAGTCAACACCACGATGTTCGTAGAATCGCCGGTCTTCCAACGCCACGGTGATGCGTGGCAGCCAAGGTCCCATCTGCTCGAGCGCGACTGGAAATTGGGTGCGCGCTTCAGGCGATGCGAGTTCGGCAATCTCGCGGCCGCGATAATCCAGCAGCGTTAAGGTTCCGCGCGGCGACTTTTGCAGCTCGTTAGGTATCGGCAGCCACCATGCAACGGCAGTGATGACGATCGCGATAACGAGGATCGAAGTTAGCAAAACACGTGGATGCAAAACTCCGGGGAGCGCACGTGTGCCCGCGTGCTGGCGAGCGCGTCTCGCGATCGCGAACTTTTTCTCTGCGTTGGACTCGGTGCTTTGAATCGAATTCGAAAGTTCGCGATGGCGAGGACGCCATCGCCAGATACGCGAGACGCGTGCGCTCCCCGGAATTAATCGGCGGAGACGACGCATACGCTTGAAGGCGACAGGCCGGAGAAACGGCTGTCATACATCGGCGCGACTTGCGTGGCTGGCCATCGGAAAGTGCCTGCGGCTGTTGCGCGGGCCAGGATCGAGTACGTGCCTGAGCCAGGATCGACAGTGTCAAAATAAAGAAGCGCCGAGCGATCGCGCATCTCGGAGTACGATAACCCTAACAAACGGTCCTGTGGATCGGGTGGCGGCAATTCATAGAATTTACCAACCAGCGCAAGATTCGGATTCACTACTTCAACACCGGCAGGTAACGAATCCTCCAGCGCGACAAAGTTCTGAAGCTTCCGCGTATTCAGCCTGTATGTGATGAGCAGTTGATCGCCCAATCTTAACGGCGCAGTTGCAGTGCCTGCGCGCGTTGCGTCAGTGAGATTTTTTACGACACGCTCGATGCGAAATCCGCGGTCCACGCGGTCAGTATCAACTTCGCTGGTGGAATATTCCGCCTGCATCAGAAAAGTGAGTGCGCTCTGATTCAGGCCCTTGATCACAAGATCATTCTCGATTTTGTGATCGACCCAGGCAGCCGATCGGCCGTTTTTTGAAACCACGGTTGCCGCCGGTTGGGCCGGGTGAAGTTCCGGCATTGTTTCCGTACCGATCATTGATGTGAACGCCAGCAGGAGCCATAGATTTTCCTGCGTCGAAAGGGAGCCGGCATCGTCCATCAATTTCGACATGCGTCCGCGCGCCTGTTGTTTCCGCTGCTTCGTCCACGTCGGCGGCGAGATGACGTTGAACGCGAACGCGCGCATCGCCTCCGCGCGCGTCATTGACGAAAACGTGGCCGGATTAAACGCGCGTTCTTTGATCGGTTTGTCGATCTCACGAAGGAGTTGCTGCTGCTCGCGCGGCATGATGTCTTGATCGTGCAACGCGATGGCTAGCAACGCGCGATCTTCATCGCTGCCTTCGTTTCGGTGCAGATATAATTCCTGCGACTCGTTTTTAAAATCGTCGCCGTCGTTAGATTGGGTTAGCACGAAAAGCGCGAAGCATTTCTGAAATCGCGACGCCGGCACCTGGCCTTTGACCATTTTCTTTACCGCGCCTGCGAGTTTCTCTTGTAAATCCGATGGCGGCTCGAACCCGGCCTTGACGGATTCATTGACAGACCAAAGCGCCTGGCATGTGACAAAACCGTTGCCTACATTGCCACCGGGCCAGTAAGGGAGCGTGCCGTCCTCTTGGACGGAATCGCCATACTGTTTCATTCCGCGCTCTAGCGTGGCGCGATATTCGGGATCGCGTTGCTGAAAATCCGGCAGGTAAGCGAGAACGTTTGCCAGTAAACTGTACCCCAGCAGCTTGGTCGAAATTTGTTCGAAGCAACCGTGCGGATATTCCAGAATCACCGGAAGTCCGGACATCTGTGGCAACCACGGCGACGTTGAAATCCTTGTGGTGAAATGGCCGCGGCCGCGCTTCCAGACTTCGGGCATTGCGCGGCGAGCATCGAATCCCGACTTGCCGGGATTGAACGCGGCGGCCACGCTTTCTTTGCGCACGATCGT
>DASXYB010000149.1:0-6149 GCA_036502745.1 Candidatus Udaeobacter sp. | reverse complement strand
TAACGCTGTCGCATGTTGTGCAGTTGCTTTTTCACGGCCGCCTCGGCGATTCCCAGTTCTGCGGAGAGTTTTGCATATGAAACTTCGTCGCGTTCGTCGGTAAGATGGGGACTCAGCGTTTGGAAAAGCCAGAGTTTGCCTTTGCTTTCACATTCTTCACGCAGTCGTTGAAGCGCGTGTTCCACCACAGTGGCTGCCCACGTCAGGTCGAACAGCCGCTCGGGGGATAACGATTCCAACGTTGCGCCGGGAATCGACAATTCTGATGACGCTTCCGCTAGCCAATCGTGCCACGAAACCAATTCCACGCCACCACCGCGTTTGCGGGTCTGACTTTTCTCGGCGGCATTGACAAGAAAGTTCTGAAGCGACCTCAACAATAACGAACGGAAGCGTCCGCGGTTACGATCGGCATGTTGCATCCAGTCGTTCTTGAGAATTGTTACAAAAAAATCCTGCGTGAGGTCCTGCGCATCCTCAATTGAATAGCCGCGCCCGCGGACAAATGAAAAAATGGGGCGCCAATAGGTTCGGCAAAGTTCGGCCAACGCATCGCGAGCTCTTTGCTCTTCACTCCCCAAGTGCGCGGCCGAAAGGATCAAGCTCCAGCGGGTAGTTACAAAGTCACGCCGTTCGCCTGGACCCTCGTGGCCGTTCTTCCCGTTCACGAATGAACATTGTGGTTCTCCTTCACCCACACAAGTATAAAAGTGTCACCGACGCGGTCTGCGCCAAGCCCGAATGTACCCGCGGATCGGATCGCTACATTTTCCGCTGCTGCGCCGCCTGCCGGCCTAACGAGAGCTGAAAGCTCATTGCTATGAAATCTTATGCGTAAATAGCGGTATTGACAGCGTACGCAGAAATCCCTAATCATCCATACCAGTTCGTTAGTCTGTTTGATGTGACGAGTGAAGTTCAAGAAGCGGACTGGAATCGCCTCCTGCGCAGGATTCAATCGGGGAAGTGCACTCCTTTTTTGGGAGCTGGCGCATGCTACGGCGCGCTGCCTCTTGGTGCCGATGTCGCGGAAGAGCTCGCGCAGCGCTATGCCTATCCGTTTCCGGATCGAGATCTTGTGCGTGTCGCGCAGTACGCTGCTGTACAATCCGACCCGAACGCGCCAAAAGAAGACGTCGTGGACATTCTGCGCGCAGCCGGCCCACCAAAGTACAATCAACCGCCACAGTTTGGGAACTCTGGTGAACCGCATAGCGTTCTTGCCAGTCTTCCGCTGCCAATTGTCATCACGACGAATTACGATGACTTCATGGTTCGCGCTCTGAAATGGAAATTGAAAGACGCGCGCCGCGAGATTTGCCGCTGGCAGGACATTTTGCAGCACGTGGAATCGATTTTCGAAAACGAGCCTGGCTACAAACCAACGCCCGCCAATCCGCTCGTGTTCCACTTGCATGGCGCACTCGATGTTTCCGAGTCGCTCGTTTTGACTGAAGACGATTATTTAACGTTCCTCGCGAACATGGCCGCCAAACCAGGTCTTCTCCCCGAGGTCGTGCAACAGGCGTTTGCCGCCACCAGTTTCTTGTTCATTGGCTACCGTTTGGGGGACTGGAATTTTCGCGTCCTCTTTCAGACGTTGCGAGCGCGGCAACAATTCAGCAGCATAGTCGTGCTTAAACCTCCAGATGAAACTGATCCAAATCGCGCGGCGCATCGGGCATATTTTGAAAAATTTTACGGCGCCTTGGACATGAAGGTTTTCTGGGGAACGGCCCGAGAGTTTTCATCGCAATTGGACGAGCGCTGGACAACCTTCGAGCAAACGAAAAAATGAGCGCTGACCCGCTTACCGTCGAGTCAAAGGACGTTCTGCCGTCGAAGAGCGGCCGTGAGTTGGACGACAAGACTTGGGAGCGGCTGTTGAAACGCATCAGAGACGATAAGTGCACGCCTGTAATTGGTGCGGGTGCGTGCACAGCACCGCCGATGGGTACTGATCCGGGAGAATGGACGAAATTGAATTATCCATCGAAGGAACAGATCGCGCTGAAGTTTGCGGCTGATTACGCATATCCACTCGACGATCAAACGAAGCTGGAGCGAGTGGCTAAATACGTGGCAGCGACCGACGACATTATGGCTCCGAAAGAGGCATTCGCCGAACATTACGGCACTCTTCCTTCGCCGAACTTTTCGTCCTGGCCTAACGAGCCGCACCGCGTTTTGGCCGATCTTCCTTTTCCAGTCTATCTCACGAGTAACTTCGACGATTGGATGTATCGCGCACTGACAGAATACAAAAAACGAGATGCGCGCCTTGCCATCTGTCGTTGGAACCGGCACATCCCTGACAAAGCGCCCAGTTTTGATCCGGAGTTCGCTTATTCGGTGGCGAATCCACTTGTTTATCACTTTCACGGTTGCACGCCGTGGGCCGAATCCGCGGTAGTGACTGAGGACGATTATTTTGAATTTCTGATCAACATTTCGCGCGACTACAAATCACTCGCGCATCGAGTCGACCGCGCGTTGGGAGGCGCGCTGCTCTTTTTGGGCTACACCCTGTCGGACTGGGACTTTCTGGTGCTCTTCCGCCTCTTCGCAAACAAGCTGCGCGATAGTGGTAATACGCACATCGCGGTGCAACTAGAGCCTTCTGAAGCGCCAGGCGAGCAGGCAGAGAAGGCGACCAAAGCCGTGAAATACCTCGACTCGTATTTCGGCACGGCGCAGGTAAAGATTTATTGGGGCACCTGTCAGCAGTTTTGCGAGGAACTGCGAGTGCGGTGGGAAGCCTTCAGCCGCGGATGAGCGATTCGCCTTTTGTCGGCCCGCGGCCTTTTGAAAAGGAGGACAGCGATAAGTTTTTCGGTCGCATTCGGGAGACAGAGGAGCTTCTCTCGTTGATCATCGCGCACCGGGCTGTTCTTGTTTATGCGCAATCGGGAGCCGGGAAAAGCTCGTTGTTGCGGGCAGGTGTCATCAACCGGCTGGAGGATCAGCAGTACCAGGTTCTGCGATCGGCACGTGTCCATGGCTTATTGCCAAACGATGTGCCGCCCGAGAACGTGCAAAACATTTTTGTTTACCATGCGCTTCAGTACTGGGCGACAACGTTGCCGAACGGCCTATCGACTAAAGACCATGCGAAGACGACTTTCTCTGAGTTTCTCAAGCCACTCGTTGCTGCTCCAGCAGCAGGCGAGGACAGTTCGCCACCATTAATCGCAATCCTGGATCAGTTCGAAGAATTCTTTACCACCAATCAACACCGCTGGCAGGAACGGCGCCCGTTTTTCGACCAGCTTGCGGAGGCGCTGCGCGAGTTGCCAACGATGAAGGTTGTTTTTGTCATGCGTGAGGAGTACATCGCGCAACTGGAGCCGTTCGCCGATTTGCTCCCGGAGAAATTACGGCCGCGTATGCACTTGGAGCGACTCCGCGGCAACGCGGCCCGTTCCGCGGTGGTAAAACCTTTTCAGAATTGGAGCCTCTCCTTCGACCCGAACGCGGTTGACGAATTGATGGCGGAACTTTCGGAAATTCGGGTAGCAGAAGGCGACAAGTTCCGCGAAACCTGCGGCGAATTCGTGGAACCGGTACAGCTTCAAGTGGTGTGCCAATCGCTCTGGGAAAATCTGCCCGCGGAATGGAAGAATGGACCCAACACCAGCAGCGATGGATCGCGTCTGATCACCGCCGAATACATCGAACGCTTCGGCGATGTGGATAATGCTTTGGCTCGCTATTACGATCGCTCCGTTGAGAGAGCTGCTGCAGCCAGTGAGGGCAGAATCGGAGAAGGGGAACTGCGACGTTGGTTTGGAACAGCTCTGATAACTCCGACCGGAACACGAGGGCTTGCTTTTCGCGGTGCGCCTGGAGCCACTTGGCGAATTCCGGGTCTGGCTCTGAAAGAGCTGGAGGAAGCGCATGTTATACGTCGCGAGGATCGCTCCGGTACAACAACTCACGAGCTCACTCACGATCGCTTCATCGAACCGATACAGAAGTCGAACGATAAATGGCTCGCACGTTATGAGGATGCGGAGCGGTCTCGAGCCAAGTTGGAGGAACATGCCGCCCGCGGTTCGGATGACCTGCTGGACGAATTAGCATTGCATGACGCAGAGGAGTATTTGAAATCGCCAGCGGCGAAGATTCTCGGGGTAACACCGGAGGCGCAACTGCTTGTTGCGCGCAGCAGGAAGCAACTGGATGAAGCCAAAAGACGCCAGAAGGAAGAATTAGAGGAAGCACGACAGCGCGCAGAAGAGCAGGAACGGCTGCATAAAGCCGAGAGTGAACGCGTAACGCTCCTGCTGGAGAAGCGCAAGCGGGAACGAATTTTCGGCATCACGGTCTTCCTTCTCGGGGTAATCATGCTGATTTCTTTCGCAGCCCTCTGGTTAGTATCATTACGGGCGTCGCGGCTTTCGAGACAAAATGCCGCAGAGCTGAAGGCGCGAGTTGAACAACTGGTCGAAAAGGGGCGGATTTTCAGAGAAAAGGCAAGCACAGATTTGCTTGATCAGACGAATCCGATAAAAGACGTCACCGCGCTCCGGAACCTCGCGCTTGCTCTGAATTGTAATCCTCACGATGCGCAAGCGGCAATGCTGGCTAGCAATCTCCTGCTTGAACATGTGTGGTGTCCGCCGGCCGCGCCCGCGGTCATTTACCAGAAAGATGCATTACTGGCAGCGACCTTTCTTCCCGGAGGAAGCAATAACGAAATCTTCGCTGTGGGAGGTGATGGTCAGCTCTTATCCTGGAATGGAGGACGAACAATGTCACCCACGGCCCAATCGTTATTTGAGAAACCGAAACCGGCCAACCCCCAGCAGATCGTGCAGTCCGGCTTTGCATCGTTCAGCCCCGATGGAAGATGGCTGTTGATTATTCCACCGACGCTTGCATCGGGTGGCGACGGAGAAACGGCTGTGCAAGGCGCGCCTACACAGGGAGCACCGCCCGCACCCGCCGGTGCTGGTCACGAGCTATGCAAAATTCAGATCTGGCGATGGTCTATGCAGAATCGAACCTACGAGCCTACTGGGGAGGACTTGGAAATTCAGCGGCTTCGAGGTTCGCGCTTCAATTTTGCATGGTCTAACGAATCAGATCGGCTTGTCATTGTTAATGCGCGCGGCACAAATGAGGCTGAATGTGCCTTTTTCCAAGTCGAGGGAACCTTCCGAGAACTCGTCGATAGATCGAAGCGACTCACGGACATGAGAATTGTCGCGCTGGCCTTTGCCACGTACCACAGCGGCGTGGTCGCAGTGTCTGTGGATCCCGATGCCCCAGCACTGCGCAAGGTAGGTTTATTTTCATTCAGCGACGACTATCTCCAAGTGTTCCCCATAAACGGAAAGGATTCGATTCGATTATCCGAGGGTTTCCTGCCAAATGGCATCGCTTTCGGCCCCGGCAATGACGAAATTACCCTAACAAGTTGGAGCAGCGTGCGAACCCTCAATCTCCGTGATGGAAAAGTCACGCCAATCCCGCCGCCGACTTTCCGCGACCAGTTTATGCGACTGATCGTTGGGCCAGGAGACTATGCTACACGTCTCGTCGCCACGTCACTTTACGGTCGAGTTCACGTCGCAAAGGGTGTGCAGAGGGAACAGCCAGCCGAGCCGGTGGTCTTCCGCGGCTCAATCGGATTTCCACAATTCAGTTTGGATGGCAAGCGATTGCTCATTTTATCAGGCGCAATGTTCAACGTGTTCGATAGCATGCGTCTCGTCGACGTCACTCCCTTATATCGGATGCAGAAGGGTGCATCTAAAAAGCTCGAACTGACGCCGGCGCCTCCATGGCTGGCAGACATTGCCACCGCAGTGAGCGCCTCCGATCCCAGTCAGGATGGCTCTTTGATGACACTGGAAGATGTGCGGAAAAAGTATTCCGAAAGCAAAGCTGGTAATCCCTACGAATTGGTCTGGAAGCGTTTTTTTCCAGACGAATCGAAACGATAGATCGATTGCCATCGACGCCGAAGTTCCGACATCCACCGATAAATTGAGAAATTATTGCCGGCGGAGGGGCTCGAACCCACACGGCCTTGCGGCCACTGGATTTTGAGTCCAGCGCGTCTGCCAATTCCGCCACGCCGGCGTATACCTCATAATTCGTTACTTACAGCGGGATGATTAATTTGAACGCAAAAATCCTAT
>DASXYB010000148.1:0-11903 GCA_036502745.1 Candidatus Udaeobacter sp. | reverse complement strand
TCCTTGGCTGCTCGTGGAGACCGGGTCGAGGTTTTCGCCATTGGTCAACGTGAAGACGCAAGTAGTCACGAAACCATTAACGGCGTCCATGTTTTCCACGTTCAACGTCGCGCTGTTAAGAGCGAACGCTCTAAGCTGGCGTATCTTTGGCCGCTGTTGCGTTTCCTAGCGTTAGCTTCTATTCGGCTAACATCTCGTCACTTCCGACAGCCCTATGACATTGTCCACGTTCATAACATCCCTGATTTTCTGGTCTTTGCTGCATGGTATCCGAAACTGACCGGCGTTCCGGTGATTCTCGACATCCACGACATTGTTCCGGAGTTGTTTGCAAGCAAGTTTCAGACGGGTTTAACCGGGATCGCAAGCAGGTTGTTGCTATGGATGGAACGTGCTTCAGGCGCGTTCGCGGATCGCGTCATCATCGCGAACCACCTCTGGCTTGAGAAGTACGCCCAACGAACAGGACTGACCGGCCGTTGCACGGTTTTTATTAATCATGTTGATGCGAAGCTTTTCAGGTGCATTCCACGAACTCGGCAAAACGGCCAGCAGATCGTTCTCTATCCGGGTGGGTTGCATTGGCACCAAGGCCTTGATATCGCCCTCCGCGCTTTTAAACAGGTTGTCAAGGATGTGCCAGCCGCTGAGTTTCACATTTACGGAGACGGCAGCGCTAAGAGATCACTCGTCAGGCTGGCTGACGATTTGGGATTGAACGACAGAGTCCGCTTTTTCCAACCACGAAGCGCTCAGGAGATCGCGACGATAATGGCCAACGCCGATGTTGGTGTTGTGCCGAAACGCGCGGACTCCTTTGGCGACGAGGCCTACAGCACCAAGATCATGGAGTTCATGGCCCTCGGTGTGCCGGTGATTGTCTCCAGTACGAAAGTGGATCGTTACTATTTCAACGACTTAATAGTTCGATTCTTCGAATCCGGCAATGCCGACGCTCTTGCAAGGGAAATGGTGACCGTGCTGCGAAATGATGAGTTACGCAGAAGCATGACTGCTCACGCATCTGCGTATGCTGCCACTCATTGTTGGGAAAACCGGAAAGGCGACTACCTGCGCCTGGTAGATTCGCTATGTGCGAGGGCGGATGAAAGGCAGAACGCTTTTATAAAACCGACTAATGCTCCGGGATCCGTTCAAAGGCATCTACCTTCGGCAACTGCTTTGAAATCAGTGGCAGAGAGTTTGAATCGCGTGCAAGAATGGGTCGAAGCACGCGATTACAAAGGATATGATCCGGCCGATGGCCTTACCTCATGGCTGCGACCGCTTACTTTACGCAACGTTTTTGCCGAACGCGTTCTGCAACAGGTTATATGGAAAGCACCTTGGAATCTTCGGCCATTGGCCGGGATTAAGCGACTCGATTCTAGCAAGGGCCGCGGGTTCATGGCCGGCGGTTATTTGCTGCGATTTAGGCGTACAGGTGACAGCGCATTTCGCCACAAGGCCGTTAAATGTCTCGATTGGTTGATCGCAAACAAATCACCGAAGTATCCGGACTATTGCTGGGGCAATCACTTCGACTTTACGACACGTGCCGGGCGCATCCCTGCGCAGGAACCGACAATTGTCTGGAGCGGCTTGATCGGCCAAGCATTCCTCGAAGCATACGAACAATTGGGCGACCGCCAGTATCTGGCGGTTGCCGAGAGCATTTGTAACTGGATCCTTAAATTACCACGCGAGCAAACGCCGGTGGGCAGTTGCATTAGCTATCACGGACTTTTCCAATCCTCGATTCACAATTCCAATCTGCTCGGCGCGGCGCTCCTGGCGAGAACTTGGAAACACACACGACGCGAGGAGTTATTATCCGTCGCTGGCGACGCTATGCGTTACTCTTGCCATCATCAATTGCCAAATGGCGCATGGTGGTACGGCGAGCAACAGAAGTATCACTGGATCGACAATTTCCACACCGGCTACAATCTCGATAGTATCAGAGGCTACATTGAAGCAACCGGTGATGACATGTTTCGAAACAATCTTCGCCGCGGTTACCGCTACTTCGTGGAAACATTTTTCGAGCCGTCTGGCTGTCCGCGCTACTACCATAATAAAACTTATCCTATCGACATTCAAAGTGCCGCTCAATCGATCGACACGTTGTGTTTGTTGTCGGATGAATTTCCCGAGAGCCTGGACTTGGCCGCAAATGTGGCGCGCTGGACAATCTCTAACTTCCTTGATGAGTCCGGGTATTTTTATTATCGGAAATATCCCTTGGTGATGTCGCGGACGCCTTACTTTCACTGGGGACAGGCGACTATGTTCAAGGCGCTCGCGCATTTTGTATTAGTAACAGCGGCGCGGAGTGAACAAGAAACAGAACATCGTGAACCTGCTGGATTGCGGGGCGACTGTGACTGTGTGGGTTCAGAGAAACTCTTCCGTTCTGCAATGGTACACTGATGGCTATGCCACACCGCGCAAAGAGAAGTATCAGCAGACTCGATCATATCGTGTGATGGCCCTGACCGACCAATCATCACGGCTGGATTCTGGAGTTGTTTGCCGGCCGCACTTTGCCGGCGCCTCGGGAGAAATCTGTGTCACAATTCCTCAGTTGTCTTACGTGCTGGTTACACCAGCGCACGACGAAGCCGCCCTAATAGAGCTCACGATCCGTTCAGTTATTGCGCAAACCGTGTTGCCGCGAAAATGGCTCATTATAAGTAATGGTTCTGCGGACAACACAGCTGAGATCGTGCGCGGTTATTCGACGGAGTATGATTGGATCGAATTAGTGCGGTTACCTGAGCGACGGGAACGCGATTTCGCCGGTAAAGCTGAGGCCTTCAACGCCGGCTACTCGCGTCTGGCCACTCTCGATTCGCAAGCAACAACGTCCTGGGACTTTATTGCCAACCTGGATGCCGACATCACGTTTGGACCGGACTACTTTGAGTTCTTGTTGCAGAAATTCAGCGCGAACCCGCGGCTAGGTGTCGCAGGCACACCATTTGTGGAAGATCATGACCGGCTGGACCAGCACAGTTACGCGCACCGGTTCGCAAATTCAGTGCATGTCTCCGGAGCCTGTCAGATGTTTCGTAAACAATGTCTTGCTGAGGTAGGGGGGTACGCGCCACTAAAAACAGGGGCGATCGACTGGGCGGCTGTTACGACTGCCCGGATGAAAGGGTGGGAAACGCGAACGTTCAACGAGAAGGTATGTTTTCACCATCGCGAACTAGGCGTCGGCTCCGGATCGCCTGGCAAGCTTCCCATGTGCTTTCATTACGGCCGCAAAGCCTACCTCGTAGGTGGTCACCCGCTGTGGGAGTATTCCCGCGGTTTGTTTCGCATGTGGAAGCGCCCTTTCATTCTTGGCGGGCTTTGGTTCATTGCTGGTTACACGTGTGCAGCCTTGGGTCGCAGCCAGCGCGCTGTGTCGCAGGAGTTGATTCGATTCCACCGTGCAGAGCAAATGGCTCGGCTGCGCAGCGTGTTCATCGGATGATATCGCGTACTTTGAACCATTTGGCTTTGCAACCGGCAGCGACTGACGAGGTGCGTTCGACGACGCACGCCAGCGGCTTGGATCATCCCCTGGTAACCTCGCGACGTGGACTAGTGCGACTTGCGACGATCCAGGATGAGGAATGGATCCAGGGCGAACCCCTTACCGATCCGGAAATCTTCGTCTCCTCGATGCGAGAGACAGCGCCGGCTGATATTTTTAGTTTCGCACGGCCACTTCCAGCCTGTGAGCCTTGTTATCCGTTTCAGTTTGACTGGGATAACGTTGCGACCGCTAGAACGGAAGACTTCGCGCATTGGTGGGAGTCGTTGCCGCAGGAAAGCCGCAAGAATGTGCGGCGCTCACAACGCCGTCGTGTTGAGGTCAGGTCAGTAGGTTTTTGCGACCAGCTTGTTCGCGGCATTTCGAAGATCTATAACGAAACGCCTGTTCGACAGGGACGGAGGTTCTGGCATTACGGCAAAAGTTTCGAACAGGTAAAGACTGCTAATGCAACATATTTGGATCGAAGCGAGTTTATTGGTGCGTTTTTCGAGGGGGAATTGATCGGCTTTATCAAGTTCGTAGTTGTTAATAATGTAGCGCGTATAATGCAGATCATCTCACTCGAAGCGCACACCGACAAGCGACCCACGAACGCGTTGCTGGCAAAAGCGATCGAAATCTGTTGCCACCGGAGCATCAGTCACCTGGTTTACGGCAAGTATGTGTATGGTAACAAGGAAAACAGCCCTGTTACTGAATTCAAACGTCGCAATGGTTTCGAACGACTCGACTTTCCAAGGTATTATGTGCCACTGACACGCAGGGGCTCATTTGCGATTCGATACCGGTTATACCGTGGAATTACCGAACTTGTGCCGGAAACCTTTGTCACCCTGTTTCTCACCACGCGGGGAGCAATTTACCGGCATGGATTGAAATGCAGGAGAATGTATAACAACAAAATCAACCTTCAGCGCTCGAATCAGGTTTGATCGGTTCGGTTTGTTTGTAATTTTCTGCCGGTGTAGCTCAACGCGAGAGCGGCTGATTTGTAATCAGCAGACGGAGTGTTCAAGTCCTCCCGCCGGCTAAAGCATCAGGTTAATCTACCTTGAATGGGATCACTGGCATCTTTGGTTTAGGTACGGACGGAGAAAACGAGTCGCTGCTTTCCCGGATGCTTGAGCCGACGTTGCAAGGGGACACATCGTCCTTGTGCACATACGCGAATCGCGAACTTGGAATTCTTTTCGTATGCGGTCCGGTCGATGCGGGCCAGCTTCCGAACTTCGCCTGGAACAAAGCGCGCACAATCGGCTGCCTCATTTCCGGGGACGCGTTCATTGCGTCGTCAGATGCTCAGGCCGACTTAATTGATCTGTACGAGGAACTCGGTCTGTCTGCATTGGAAAGGCTCAACGGCTGGTTTTCTGGAGTCTTGGTCGACTTGCAACATCGACAGGCAATTCTGTTCAATGACCGGTACGCGCTCCGTCGCATCTATATCCACGAGGAAAATTGCCGTGTTCTCTTTTCAACGGAAGCGAAATCTCTCCTGGCTGCAATTCCTAAGGCGCGTGAGTTGGATCCGCGCAGCCTGGGAGAATGGTTGAGTTGCGGTTGTGCGTTAGCTAACAAAAGCCTGTTTCGTGGCGTATCACTTCTACCACCGGGATCGGCGTGGGTTTTCTCTGCCAACGGTGTTCTGACAAAGAAAAATTATTTTACGGCCGACTCGTGGGAAAATCAGCCGCCGCTTTCTCCGTCGGAGTTCTCAGACCAGCTTGGAGAAACTTTTTGTCGTGTGTTGGACCGCTACACTAATGGTAGCCGGCCCGTCGCGATGTCGCTTACGGGCGGTCTCGATAGCCGAATGATTATGGCCTGTGCACATGCAAATGGTCGGCGACTTCCTTGTTATACGTTCAACGGGTCCTATCGGGATTGTGTCGATGTCCGCATCGCGCGCAAGGTCGCCGCGGCTTGTAGTCAACCACACCAAACAATTTCGGTGGGTAAAGAATTCCTGGTCCAATTTCCGAGACTGGCCGAAGAGACGGTCCAAATAACAGACGGTGCAATGGACGTCTCCGGCGCTGCTGAATTGTATGTGAACCGCCTGGCGCGTCGGATCGCTCCGGTGCGACTCACGGGCAATTACGGCTCTGAAATTCTGCGGCGCCACGTTGCTTTCAAACCACGTGCACTTACCGCGAAAATGTTTTCGCCCGAGTTCAATTCATACATTGTCGCGGCTGCCAGAACCTATTCCGAACAAGCTCAGGGCAACCCGCTTTCGTTCATCGCATTCAAGCAGGTACCCTGGTATCATTATGCTCGGTTCGCCGTTGAACAGTCACAGATTACTGTTCGCTCACCATTTCTGGACAACGAGCTTGTGTCCCTTGCGTTCCAGGCACCGGCCGAAGCGCGCGAGAGTCCCGTCTTCTCCCTGGGAGTTGGTGTCGCGTCCAGTCCGGGATTATCTCGAATACCAACAGACCGCGGCTTCAGTTATTCTGCCCACCGAATCACAAACCAGCTACATCAGTCAGTCGAGGAGTTTCTAACTAAAGCTGAGTACGCGTACGACTACGGCATGCCCAATTGGTTAGCTCGCGTTGATCGTGCGTTGCAACCGTTGCGCTTAGAGCGACTGTTTCTAGGCCGGCAGAAGTTTTGCCACTTCCGGACTTGGTACAAGCACGAGCTGGCAGGCTACGTTAGGGAGATATTGCTCGACCCTCGCTCGCGCTCCAGACCCTATGTGAACGGCAAGTGCCTGGAGACGTCCGTGAACGCTCACGTGAGCGGCCATCGCAACTACACGGTTGAAATTCACAAGCTATTATCGCTCGAGTTACTCCACCGCGCCCTGCTGGACTGAGAGCTCAGCTCTGATTGTTACGCAATAATCCTCTAAGCCTATCCACGATTTCTCCAAGCTCATGCTTAACGTAAATGCCGATGATTTTGGTCGTTGCGTGGTCGCTACCGACCGCACTATGGCGTGCCTAGCCGCAAACCGAATCAACTCGGCCAGCGCGATGGTCTTTATGGAGGACTCCGAACGCGCAGCCGGGCTGGCAATCGGTTCGGGGCTCGACGTTGGGCTGCATATCAACTTCACTGAAGCCTTCACGGCTTCTTATGTCCCGCGGTCGTTACGCCGCAGTCACGATCGACTTCGTCGTTTTCTCCGATCAAACAAGTACGCACTCGTCATCTACAATCCATTTTTGCGAAGCGCGTTTCGCGACGTGTTTGTCGCTCAATTCGAAGAATTCACCCGTTTATACGGGCGAGTGCCTTCACGGGTCGACGGTCATCAGCACATGCATTTGTGCAGTAATATGGTGGTGGACGGCTTATTCCCTACCGGCACGCGGGTTCGGCGCAACCTGTCGTTCACCGCCGATGAGAAGAGTTTCCTGAATCGTTATTACCGCAGGCTTGTTGATCGTAGTTTGGCGAAACGGTACCGGGTTGGCGACTTTTTGTTTGCTCTTTCGCAACAACGCTCGATCCCTCAACTGGGACGTGTCATTGCACTGGCAAAGTCATTTGATGTAGAGCTCGTAGTTCATCCTCAGGTCAACGTTGAGTTTGAAACCCTGCTGAGCGATGAGTTCGCAACAACGATTTCGACAGCGCAGGATGAAATTTCCATACCGCGTGACGCAAGGGCCGCGCATTCGCTTTGCTCGTCCGATCTCGGCCTTGTGCGATCGCAGGTCGGTGCGCACATGCTTCCCCACATCACCGTTTGCATTTGCACCTTCCGGCGGCCAACCTACCTGAAGCGCTTATTGGAAAAACTTCAGGAACAGTCAACCGGTGGTCGCTTCAGCTTTTCTGCGGTGGTCTGCGATAACGATGCCAGGCAGTCAGCGGCCCCGATAGTGTCCGCCGCTCGCCAAACCGCCACGATCGATGTCACCTATTGCTGCGAACCCCGTCAGAACATAGCGCTCGCTCGTAACAAGGCCCTTGAGCAAGCCCGCGGTGACTTTGTTACATTCATCGATGATGATGAATTTCCGGTTGCCGATTGGCTTCAGTCGCTTCTTTCGGCGTGCGAAACGTACACAGCCGATGGCGTCTTAGGGCCAGTGCGTCCTCACTTTGAATCAGCGCCTCCAAGCTGGATCCTCAAAGGCCGGTTTTGCGAAAGACCGGAACACACAACGGGGATGAAAATGCAATGGAATCAATGTCGCACGGGCAATTTACTTTTTCGGAAAGAAATCCTCGAAGGCACGGCACAGCCCTTCAGAGCGGAATTCGGAACCGGTGGTGAAGACAAGGATTTCTTCATGCGGTTAACCGAACAGGGACGCGTTTTTGTTTGGTGTAACGAAGCAATCGCGTATGAGACGGTGCTTCCTAGTCGCTACAGTCGCAGATGCATGATCAGACGTGCTTTGTTGCGTGGCCGAATCAGCCTGAAATTTCCCGTCGGCCGCCTTCGACTATTAGGCCGATCGGCTCTGGCGATCCCAGTCTACTGTATGGCTCTTCCAGTATTACTCCTGCTGGGGCAGCACTGGTTTATGCGTTACTGCGTCAAATTGTGCGACCATTTGGGGCGGCTACTCGCCGTGCTGGGGATCAACCCAATCAGCGAGCGCGAAGCTTAGGTTGCGAATACACCTGCGTAGCAGCACTAACGAAAGGCCTTCGGGCTTGGTCCTTCTCTGAACAATGTCTCGTGAATTAGCTATCCTCGCTTTTACAATCTTTACTGTCTGGCTCTGGCATGAAGACAAGAAAAGCAGGCCACGTCTTTCAAAGGCGCTCTGGATCCCTTTGATCTGGCTGCTACTACTTGCGTCCCGGCCGCTGTCATGGTGGTCGTGGTTTTTCTTCGGCATAGGCAGCCCTTCCGTCTCGGATCTCGATGGCAGCGCGCTCGACCGCGCATTTTACTCCGCTCTGATCTGTCTCTCCCTTATTGTCGTCACTCGTAGGCGGGTGTCATGGCGCGAGGTGTTTCGTGGTAACACGGGACTTGTGTTGTTTTATGCATTTCTTGGAATGACGATGTTGTGGGCGACATATCCTTTTCCCACGTTCAAGCGGTGGACCAAGGAGCTCGGTGCGATTCCGGTACTGCTGATTATTGTCACCGACACAAATCCCATTGAAGCTATTAAGGCCGTATTTACGCGATGCGCTTTTGTTATCTTCACCTTCTCGGTTCTGACGATTAAGTACATCCCTGAAATTTCACGCGATTATAATCGGTACAGCGGGATCGCGGAGATTCATGGCATCTGCGAGCAGAAAAACTCTCTTGGCGAAGCCGTCATGGTCTTTGGCCTGGTTGTGTTTTGGCAACTGTTGGGTTATGACGGAAAAAAACTGCGCGATTACCTCAGGAGTCCAGCCTTACAGTGGGTGCTAACCCTGCTGATGGGTTTGTGGCTGCTGCGTCAGTGCGACAGCAAGACCTCAATCATCGGCCTTACTGTTGGTGTTGCCATGTTTGTTGCGACAAGGGTTCAAGTCTTGAACAAAAGAAGGGCTATCGTATGGATCTGCCTGATTGTGGTGCCGGTATTCCTATTGTTAGACAATATGTTTCATATTTCGGGGCCACTCCTAAATGTGCTTGGGCGAGATCCGACCCTGACTAACCGCACGGAAATCTGGGCTGCCACTAAGGCCCATCCGGTCGATCCGATGTTTGGCTGCGGGTACTTAAATTTCTGGGACGTCGTGGGGCCGATCAAACTCGGAGACGGACCTGCGGTAGAACTTAAAACGGCGCACAATGGCTATCTGGAGATTTTCCTCGATGGGGGGTATTTGGGCATCCTTTTCCTCGTGATCATGCTGATCAATGCTGGGATAAATCACGTGCGAAGCTTTGTTCAGGACTATCCTGCGGGCATCTTTGCTATGGCAATCTTCTGCATGCTGCTGCTGACTAACATATCCGAATCCGTATTCGCCCGGCGCGGCCCCTTGTGGAGCGCCTTCCTAATGACTACGATTGGCTATTGGTTTCTCGCTCGTGCACCAGATCGTGCGGAGGAAGACCTGGCGAGCGAGAATTCGTACGACTTCGCGGCGCACAGTAACGCGACAGACCTCGTAGTGTCCTGAACGGCTCAGGCGCGATGCACGACAAGATCCCATCACGAATCATTCATGTGTACTCTCCCCCGGATGGTGAGTCGGAAGAGTTGTCGCTGTTACATCAAGCCGCTCTAGCCAATGCGAGGGCTCTCCACCCGAGCTTTGAACATGTTCTATTTGGCAGCGATGAGATGGAGGAGTTCGTTCGGAAGGAGTTCCCGGAATTTAGAGCTGCGATGGCCTCCTTTCCACGACGCATCCAACGTTTCGATTTCTTTCGCTACCTGGCTGTTTATCGGCTGGGCGGATTTTATTTCGATCTCGATGTTTTGCTGTCTCAAAGCATTTGCCCGCTCTTAAATCACACGTGTGTATTTTCGTTCGAAGAGTTAACCGTGAACCAATTCTTGCGTGGAAATTACGGTATGGACTGGGAGGTAGCTAATTACGGTTTTGGCGCCGCTCCACAGAACGCTTTCATCGGTGCGCTCATTGAAAACTGTGTCCGCTTTCTTCGCGAACCATCCTGGGGTTACCAGATGATGCAGGGTGTTCCCCGACCGATTCGGGAGGTTGTTCGTGTGCCTTTTACCACCGGTCCGGGAATGGTGTCTCGGACGTTGGCTGAAAATCCACACCTGGCTAAGGACGTCACGATTTTGTTCCCGGAAGATGTTTGCAACGAACGCACGTGGCATCAGTTCGGAAATTTTGGCATTCATTTGCAGCAAGGCGCCTGGCGCTCGAGCCACGGTTATATGCGCCGGCGACTGGCGAACGTGTGGGAATCCTGGATGCGGCGACGACTGCACCGGGAAAGTCGCGCTCAAGGCAAGTCCCGTTCTCTGCCGCTGACCCAACCTGTCGGAGAGAAGCCTCACATCATCACGGAGGTGTCGGAAGCCGGTTCACGGGTTGTTCATTCAAGCGGATAACAGGAAGCCTTCGGGAAATATAAGCGCCGATCAAATCACGACTCGGCTTTCGTCCGATTACCTCAATGTCTTGGCTATGATAACTGACATGATGTCGCCCTATCTGCCACGTCCGCTGCAGCGCCGCGCCGCTCGGTGGTTTGGCCGGCGGCCATGTCGGATCCAGTTGGAGGTGCCGGTGATCTCGTTCACATTCGACGATTTCCCGCGTTCGGCCTTGGCGAATGGTGGCGCCATACTGAGGCAGCACGGCTTCAGCGGCACATACTACGCCTCCTTTGGTTTGATGGGCCAGCAGAACTCGACTGGTGAAATCTTCCAGCGCGCGGATTTGCAGGAGCTTATCGGGCAAGGCCACGAGTTAGGATGCCATACCTTTGACCACTGCGATTCGTGGGAGACGACGCCGGCCGAATTTGAAGCTTCCATTCTCAAGAATCGACAAGCTGTCGCACAGCACGTGCCGACGGTGACAATCAAGAGTTGCTCTTACCCGATTACCTGGCCTCGGCCAGCTAGCAAACGCCGGATCGCTTCATTTTTCGAATGCGCGCGCGGCGGGGGTCAGACTTTTAATGTCGGAGTCGTAGACCTGAATTACCTGAAGGCGTTCTTCATCGAGCAAAGCCGCGACGGCTTCGACGCAATTAAACACATCATCGATGCCAATAGGCACGCTAGTGGGTGGCTGATTTTTGCTACACACGACGTGTCTGACAATCCTACGCGATTCGGATGCACTCCTGCTTTGTTTGAGCGAATCGTCGGCTACGCCGAAAAATCGGGCGCGCATGTGCTCCCCGTACGTGACGTCAGTGAGAGGGTAGCCCCGAGGTCGGCCTAGTAGATGCATCCTTGTGCGCAGTTTAGCATCCGCGACAACACCTGCACTCGATAATCACCTGAAACGCAATATTTCATCCAAGTCGAAAATAGCAGCGCTTATAGCAGCTTCTGCGTTGTTCCTTGCTTTCGCCCGCGTCGGTCTTGCCGAAGTAATTCCCTGCAACCGCACCGCTCCGTGGGAAGGGAACGTTGGTGTGCCGGGTGGTATTCCCAGACGCACGAAAATTTATAGGAACATTGTGACAGATCTCGGAGCCGATGCCGCCGGAGCGAAGGATTGCTCCTCGATAATCCAAAGCGCTATCAACAAATGCCCGAGTGGACAGGTCATTTATATTCCAGAAGGGCGTTTTCGTGTGGAAACGTCAGTGCACGTAGGTAACGAAACGCCCAACCGAACGCTTCGCGGAGCGGGAATGGGGCGAACGACGTTATTCGGTCCCCAGAACAACCCGATCTTTACGGCGGGTGACCCCACATGGCCTCCGCCTGAAGAGGATCCGGCGAATTGGATTGCCATTACGTCGGGTGCAACCCAAGGCAGTAAC